>NZ_JBFHGD010000031.1:0-21980 GCF_041583255.1 Trichloromonas sp.
CGAGATCCGCCAGGAGACCGACGTCCTCGACACCTGGTTCTCCTCGGCCCTGTGGCCCTTCTCGACCATGGGCTGGCCCGAGCAGACCGAGACCCTGGGCAAATTCTACCCGACCTCCTGCCTGGTGACCGGCTTCGACATCCTGTTCTTCTGGGTTGCCCGGATGATGATGATGGGGCTCAAGTTCATGGGCGAGGTCCCCTTCAAGGAGGTCTACATCCATGCCCTGGTGCGCGACGCCCAGGGGCAGAAGATGAGCAAGAGCAAGGGGAACGTCATCGATCCGCTGACGGTCATCGAGGAGTACGGTACCGACGCCTTTCGCTTCACCCTGGCCGCCTTTGCCGCCATGGGCCGCGACATCAAGCTCTCTACCGACCGCATTGCCGGCTACCGTAATTTCGCCAACAAGTTGTGGAACGCCAGTCGTTTCACCCTGATGAACCTTGATGACTTTGATCCGGCGAAGATCGATCTCGACCGCCTTGAGTTGTCTCTGGCCGACAAGTGGATTCTCAGCCGGCTGTCGGAAGCCTCCCGCGATGCCAACCAGGCGTTGAAGGAGTATAAATTCAACGAGGTGGCCAGCGTCCTCTACGCCTTCACCTGGAACAGCTTCTGCGACTGGTACATCGAATTGGTCAAGGACGACCTGTACGGGGACGATCCCGCGGTTAAGGCCAGGGCCCAGAGTGTCCTCTACCTGGTACTCGAGTCACTGCTGCGCCTGCTGCACCCCTTGATGCCCTTCATTACCGAAGAAATCTGGCAGGCACTGCCTGGTCAGCGGCCGGCAGCCTTCATCGTCGATACGCCGTATCCGACCGGCGAGGGGGGGCTGCACGACCCGCGGGGCGTGGCCCGGATGGAATTGATCATGGATGTCATCAAGGGCATCCGCAACATCCGCGGGGAGATGAACGTGGCTCCGAGCAAGCAGGTGGTGGCGGTGCTCGACTGTCGGAGCGAAGCCTCGGCAGCCACCTTGAGCGATGGCCAGGGCTATATCAAAACCCTGGCCCGTGTCAGCGAACTGAACCTCGGTGTCGGGTCGGCGCGCCCCGAGCAGGCGGCGACACAGGTTGCCGGTGATGTCGAAATTCTGCTGCCGCTGGCCGGCCTGATCGATATTGAAGAAGAGGAAAAGCGCCTGCTCAAGGAGATCGCCAAGGTCGAGAAGGACGTGACCATGTTCAGTAAGAAGCTTTCAAACGAAAGTTTTGTCGCCAACGCGCCCCGCCATGTACTCGAAAAAGATCGCGGGAAGCTGCAGGATGCCGAAGAGAAAATGGCGATCCTCCAGGAAAGCCTGAAGAAAATCCAGTCTTTGCGATAGTTTGACCAATGGGCTTGGCACGCCCTCTGCACAGATAATCGTAATACAAAAGCACAGCGCAGTGCTCTTGTTACCCGTGGCAATGAAGCCCGAAAGGTGTACTCCTTTCGGGCTTTTTTTGGTTCTGGGGATGACGAATAAGGTGGTTGCGAGCGCCCAAAAAACATGCACCAGCCAGTCGGCGTGGGTAAAAAATGTGCAAAAACTGTTCGGCGTGTGCGTTAAGCGTAGATTTTTCTCTCTTTGTGCCCTATAATTTGACAACATTTATCAGGGGAGCCTTTTGTGGGCCCTGCTTTTGCACTGAGAAGTCACTTGGGTATGTGGAACCCACGTCCGGGGCGAATTTTATGGGAATTCTTGTTTCTTTAACCTGAGGTCTCCGGCCTGTCGGGCTCCAGGGTCCGTAAAGCGTATTATCTGACTTCAACCGCCTGGTTCACATTGAGCCCGATTTCCGTTACTCAGTCATTTTTACGGGGTGCGATTTATGGGGATATTTAATCGAACGACCGGTGCCGTGACCCAGTCACCCGGCGTGGAGACGACCATCAATGAACCCCAGGTTGTCAGGGAGTGTTTCTGTGCCAAGGGTCACAGCCTGGTAACTGACCTGGCATCTTTTGGCGGCCATCCGGGGATCACCATCCGGCTGAAAAGTGAACGGCAGGATGGTTTGCTGGCGCTGAGTCCGGTAATCGGTGACCAGAGCCGCACCTTTTTCAATTTTGAACGGGTGCCAGGCGAGATCGTTCAGATCTGTTGCCCGACCTGCTCCGACCCGCTGCCGGTGTACAATGTCTGCAGTTGCGGGGCTGACCTCGTTGCCATGTTTACCACCTTAAATGCTGAATTTGCCAACTGTATCGGTATCTGTCAGCGGATCGGCTGCCTGCACGCCGAAATCAAAAGCAACAGTGATCTTCGTCGGTACAGCAGGAAAGGGTATTTTGACTGAAGTCTTTCCGGGATCGACAGGCATGGTTCGCTGAAAAATGTTTCCGGTGTGCCAATCTGGCTCGCCCGTTCCGTAGTGGTGCACGGGTGCCCCTTTTTAGCTCTGCCGCGTCGGGACGAATTGTCTATTATGAGTTGATTTTCACAGGTTGTGGCGTTATTGAAATGGCACGATTTGTGGAGTCTGTTCAATTATGGAGTGGTCGGCTGGCACATCGTGGTGCTTGCGCTACAGCAATGATGCCCTCAGGGAGAACTCCCTGCTGGGCTTTTTTTGTTTTATCTTGGTGCCATGATTCAAGAATCATCTAATCGGGGAGAAGGATGCGTTTATGCTTGTGATTGCCTGTATTAAACAGGTCCCGGACACCACCCAGGTGCAGATCGATCCGGTGACTAACACGCTGGTGCGGGAAGGGATCCCGTTTATCGTCAATCCGTATGACACCCACGCGCTGGAGGAATGCCTGCGGCTGAAAGATCAGCTCGGAGTTCGGGTGGCTGCACTGTCCATGGGCCCGCCCAATGCCGTGGCGACGCTGCGCAAGGCCTGTGCTGTGGGGGTGGATGAAGCCATTCTGCTCAGTGACCGCTGCTTTGGCGGCGCCGATACCCTGGCGACCAGCCAGGTCCTTTCGGCGGCCATCAGTAAGTTGGCCGAGACCGAGGAAGTCGCCCTGGTTTTCTGCGGCAAGCAGACCATTGACGGCGATACCGCCCAGACCGGTCCCGGCATCGCAACCCGTCTTGGCTATACTCAATTGACCCTGGTCGACCGGATCGAGGAACTCGACCTGGAGAACCGCACGGTCCGTGTTCGCCGCAAGCTCGAGGGGCGTTACGAAATCGTCGAAGCGCCGCTGCCGGCCATGATCACCGCCGTGCGCGAGCTCAACCGTCCCCGTTACCCGACCGTTCCCATGCGGCTGGCGGCTGCCAACGCAGAAATCAAGCTGTGGGATAATAAGGTTCTGCAGCTTGACGAAAAGACCGTGGGGCTTAAGGGCTCACCGACCTGGGTCAGCAAGATCTTTTCGCCCGAGCGCGACAAGGGCGAGATTATCGGCGACGGCGTGAACGACCCGGTCGGTACCGCGCAACTGCTGGTTGATAAGCTGTTGGATAAGGATTTGCTGGTATTCTAGGCAGCCATTGTCATTGAAGGAATCTTCCATGGAACCGAAAAAAATTAAAAAGCCGCGGGGAGTCGCCCGCCTGGTCGAAGGGCGCTGTATCGCCTGTGGTGAACGTTGCATGAGTTCATGCCCGGTCGATGTAATCCTGATGGACGAGCAGGGGGCTCCCATCATAAATACCGCCAAGTGCATCGGCTGCGTCAAATGTGTCAAGATCTGCCCCGCCGAGGCCATCGAAATGTATTTCACCCCGGAAGAGCAGAAGCTTCTGGATCAGCTGGCCAGCCAGGGAGGGGGCGCCGAAGTTGAGGTGGATGAGGCCGAAGCGGCCCTGCAGAAGATGCTGGCCGCCTACCGGGGGGTCTGGGTCTTTATCGAGCAGACCGACGGGGAGGTCGCCAAGGTTTCCTGGGAACTGCTGGGGACCGGCGCCGAGCTGGCGAAAAAGCTCGATGTCGAACTCTCTGCCGTGGTGATCGGCAGCAATGTCGAATCCCTCTGCGCCGAGGCATTCGCCCACGGCGCCGAAAAGGCCTATCTGCTCGATGCCCCGGTCTATCGCAATTACCGCACCCAGCCCTACAACGAGGCCATCTGTCACCTGATCGAAAAGCACAAGCCGGAGATCATCCTGATGGGCGCCACCGGGATGGGCCGCGATCTCGCCGGCGCGGTAGCTACCGTGGTCAAAACCGGTCTGACCGCCGACTGCACCGGCCTCAGCATCGATGACAAGCGGAACCTGATGCAGACTCGGCCGGCTTTCGGCGGCAATATCATGGCGACCATCATGTGCGACAAGTATCGGCCGCAGATGTCCACGGTCCGCCCGCATGTCATGGCCATGCCGGAGGTGATGCCCGGCCGCAAGGGGATCATTGTGCGCGACGATTTCGCGCCGAACGAGCAGGGCATCCTGACCAAGGTGCTCGAGGTCTTCAGCGACAAGGACGCCAAGAACAAGGTCGATATCGCCGGGGCTGAGTTTATCGTCTCGGGTGGACGGGGCATGATGAACGCTGCGAATTTCTCGATACTTCAGGAGTTCGCCGATGAAATCGGAGCCGTGGTCGGTGCGTCGCGCAGCGCGGTCGATGCCGGCTGGATGCCGCACGATCGCCAGGTCGGCCAGACCGGCAAGACCGTGCGGCCCAAGGTCTACATCGCCTGCGGCATCAGCGGAGCGATCCAGCACATGGTCGGCATGCAGGATTCGGATGTCATCATCGCCATCAACCGCGACAAGGACGCGCCGATTTTCCAGATCGCCACCTACGGTATCGTCGGTGACCTGTTCCAGGTCATTCCGGCCCTGACCCGCCGGATCCGGGAGCTGCGTCAGGGAACCGGTGAGCCGGCACGGGCGGCCTCCTAGCCTTTTAATTTCGACGTTCGGGGAATTCATATGACCTTCAGCAGATTTATCATTTTCGTGCTTTTTACCGGCTCCGGCGCCTTTTTCCTCTGGAGCCTCTACCAGCGACTGAGCCTGGTGCGGCTCGGTGGAGACGACAACCGGTTCGATCGTCCTGACCAGCGCCTGCGCAGCATGCTGGCCTTCGCCTTCGGTCAGAAACGGGTGCTGGCGCGCCCTTTCGGGGTCAACCATTTCATCTTCTTCTGGGCCTGCATCCTTCTGGTCGTGGTCAATGTCGAGTTTGTCCTCGGCGGGATCTTTCCGGCCCTGCACCTGTCCAACCTGCCCGACTTTTTCTATGTTCCCATCCGGCTGGTGTCCGACATCGTCAGCCTGCTCACCCTCGGCGCGGTGGTGGCGGCGCTGATCCGGCGCACCTTTTTCCCCCTCATTCCCGAAGCGCGCAATTACGAAGGCTACCTTATCGTGGCGGTGGTCGCCGTCCATATGCTGGCCTATTTCGGAATCAGTTCGGCCGAAGTTGCCCTCGGACATGAACGGGCGGCAGCCTGGATGCCGGTTTCGGTCTTCTTCGCCCATTCCCTTTCCGGCTTCGGCGAGGTCGGCCTGGAGAGGCTGCACGGCCTGTTCTGGTGGATTCACGCCTTTGCCCTGCTGGTGCTGTTCAATTACCTGATTCCCTACAGCAAGCACCTGCATGTCTTTACCGCCATCGGCAACTGTTTCTTCCGCAGCCTGGAAAAACCGAATACCCAGCCGCGCGAGATCTTCGAGGTCGGGGTCGACCTTGGTGCCGACGAGGTCGGCAGACTGACCTGGAAAGACCTGTTCGATTCGTTCGCCTGTACCGAGTGCGGCCGCTGCCAGGATGTCTGCCCGGCTCACAATACCGGGAAAAAGCTCAACCCGCGGCAAATCATCCATGACATCAAGGTCAACCTGCTGGCAAAGGGGTCGGCCAAGGCGCCTGAACTGGCCCTGATCGGTGATGGCGGCGAGGGGAGCTGCAGCGAAGAGGCGATCTGGGACTGCACCACCTGCGGCGCCTGTCTGGAGGCCTGCCCGGTCTTTATCGAGCATCCGCAGAAACTGGTCAAGATGCGCCGCCACATGGTGCAGATGAAGTCGCGTTTTCCGGAAGAGCTCCTGAACCTCTTCGAAAACATGGAGCAGCGCAGCAACCCCTGGGGGATCGCCCCCTCGGAGCGGACCAAGTGGTCTTCCCTGATGGACGTCAAGGAGTTCAGCGCCGAAGAGACCGAATATCTTTTCTTTGTCGGCTGTGCCGGCTCCTTCGATACCCGCAACAAGCACGTCACCGTGGCGCTGGCGACCATCCTCGATGCCGCCGGGGTCTCCTGGGGGACGCTCGGCAAGGACGAGCTCTGCTGCGGCGACAGCGTCCGGCGCCTGGGCAACGAGTACGTTTTCGAGCAGATGACGCTGAAGAATGTCGAGCTGCTCAAGGCCCGCGGGGTGAAGAAAATCATTACCCAGTGCCCGCACTGTTTCAGCACCCTGAAAAACGATTACCGCCAGTATGGCCTCGACCTCGAAGTGGTTCCCCACAGCCAGCTGATCAGCGAACTCCTCGAAAGCGGGCGGCTTAAACTGCCGAACACCGCGGATGTCGGCCGCATCCTGTTTCACGACTCCTGTTACCTTGGCCGGCACAACGATATTTACCAGGCCCCGCGGGACGTCATTGCCGCGGCAACCGGCTTTCCTCCGTCGGAATTCGAGCGCAACCGGGAGAATTCTTTCTGCTGCGGCGCCGGCGGCGGGCGGATGTGGATGGAAGAAAACAGCGGCCGCCGGATCAACCGTACTCGGGTCAAGGAATCCCTGCAGCAGAATCCCGATACCATCTGCGTCAGCTGTCCCTACTGTATGACCATGATAACCGACGGTCTGAAGGATGAGCAGGGCGAGGCGGTTCGGGTCATGGATATCGCCGAGGTGGTTGCCGAGTCGATGCGACCCCGGCAATAATTCCGCCAGCTCTTTCCGAATATGCCAGAACGAAAAACGCCCCGCAGCAATGCGGGGCGTTTTTCGTTCGGCGAAATCAATGGTTCAGCTTTCGCGCAGCTGAAATTTCTTTATTTTGCGGTGCAGGGTGTTGCGGCCGATGCCCAGGGTCCGCGCCGCTTCGGTGATGTTCCAGTGATGCTGTTCGAGGGTTTTGCGAATGGTTTCAAGTTCCCTGTCCCTGAGCCCCTGCTGCGGCTCGGGACATAACCCTTTGCGGGCCATGACCTTGACCAGGCTCTTTTCCAGGCCGTGCAGGGAGTGGAGCATCTGCTGCAGTTGCCCGTCGCTCATCTGTTCAAGAACCCCTTCGCTGCCGTAGTGGGTCCAGAACTCTTCGACGGAGCTGTCGCCCTCGGAAGTGCTGCGGGTTTTCCGGGCTGCGGCGGCAGCAGGAGCGGGGCGTGATTCGAGGGGGCCGCCCAGGTGTTCCGGCAGCAGCACCGGTCCCGTGCAGAGAACCACGGCCCGGCGCAGGGTGTTGGAAAGCTCTCGGATGTTCCCCGGCCAAGGATGTCGGCTCAGCAGGTCCAGGGTCGCCGGGGCGATCTTGAGGTCGGGGTTGAGCTGCCGGGTGAAGAATTCCGCCAGTTGGGGGATGTCTTCGTGCCGTTCCTGCAGGGAGGGGATTTCCAGGCGCACCACGTTGAGACGATAGTAGAGGTCTTCGCGGAAGGTGTTTTCGGCGATGGCCTTTTCCAGGTCGACGTTGGTAGCGGCGATGATCCGCACATCGGTGCGAAGCGGCTTTTCGCCGCCGACCCGCATGAATTCACCGGTTTCCAGAACCCGCAGCAGTTTGACCTGGATCAGCGGGCTGGCATCGCCGATTTCATCGAGAAACAGGGTGCCGCGGTTGGCCAGCTCGAAAATGCCGCGGCGAGTCTGGTTGGCGCCGGTAAAAGCGCCTTTTTCGTGACCGAAGAGTTCGCTCTCCAGCAGGTTTTCCGGCAGGGCACCGCAGTTGATGGGGAGAAACGGCTGCCCCGAGCGATTGGAGGCGGCGTGGATGAAGCGCGACAGCACCTCTTTGCCGGTGCCGGTTTTTCCCTGGATCAGCACGTTGATATTTTTGCCGGCGATCTTGTTGGCCAGCGAGACCATCTGGCGCATGGCAACAGATCGCCCGACCTGAAAGCCGACCGCACTGGCCACGTCGGCCCATTCCTCGTCGCCGGTCTGTCCCTGGCTGATGCTGGTGCCGTAGCTGGCGGCCCGGTCGATCAGCCTTTCGATCTCGTCGATGTCCTCGAACGGTTTTTCCAGGTATTCATAGGCGCCCAGCTGAATGGCGGTCACGGCCGTTTTGACCGTGCTGTAGCCGGTCATGATGATGACTTCGCACTGGGGTTGCTGCCGCTTGATTTTTTTCAGCAGGGTCAGCCCGTCGGTGTCCGGCAATTTCAAGTCGACCATGGCGACGTTGAAACTGTGACTGGCGAGCGCTCTGGCTGCTTCAGGTTCGTTTTCAGCGGTGACCACGTCATAGCCCAGGCGGCTTAGCAGGCGCCGGAAAAAGGTGCAGACATCCCCTTCGTCATCAATGATCAATACCCTGGTCTGCGCCAAGCCTTCCTCCCTGTGTTTAGTCATTTTGCAGCCCCTCCCCAGGGTTCAGCGGCAGCAGCAGCGAGAAGGTGCTCCCCTTGCCCGGAGTACTTTCCACTTCGATCGTCCCCTGGTGCGATTCGGCAATGCCGAGGCTGACCGAGAGTCCGAGTCCGGTTCCCTTGCTGGCTTCCTTGCTGGTGAAAAAAGGGGTAAAAATCTTCGGCAGGTGTTCCGGCGGAATCCCGCTGCCGTTGTCGGTGACGCTGATGATGGCACAGCGCTGTCCCTTGCGATCGATAATTGACGTGCGCACCTTGATGATTTTTTCCCGCTCGACCCCTTTGAGGGCGTCGCGGGCGTTGACCAGAAAGTTGGTCAGCACCTGCTGGATCTGCGGGCCGTTGGCGCTCATTTTCGGCAGCTCCGGGTCGAGGTCGGCGACGATCCGGATCTGGCTGCGGTTGATCTGGTAGCGGATCAGCCCCAGCACCCGCTGCACTTCGCTGTTGATGTCGGTGTCGCTGACCGGAGCCTGGTCCTGCCTTGAGAAGGTGAGCAGGTTCTGAATGATCCGTTTGCAGCGCAGGCCGCAGTTGACAATGTCGCCGAGCAGTTCGCCGTCTTCGGAATTGGTCGGCAGGGGCTTTAGCAGCAGCTGGGCGGTGCCGATGATCACGGTCATCGGGCTGTTGAGTTCGTGGGCGACCCCGGCGGCCATTTCACCGATCGCCGCCAGCTTGGCCGAGTGCACCAGCTGGCCCTCGATCTTGGTCTTCTGGGTGACGTCCTTCATCAGCACCGTGATTGCCACCACCTGGTTGTCCTCGTTGAAGACGGGGTAGTAGGACATGTCGAGCAGGTTCCCCGCCGGGGTCTGCAGGCGGTGGAAAAAGGGTTGGTGCGTGCGTTTGACCTCATGGACCGGGCAGTCCCGGCACGGCTTCGTGCGTCCCTTGAGGCGGTTGTAGCACTTGTTGACGACGGCGCGCTCCCAGGCCTCCCTGAGTTCCTCCGGCAGGCGGTCGTTGTGCTGCAGCACGTTGTAGTCGGTATCGATCAACAGGATCGGATCGGTAACCGCCTTGAAGGTTTCTTCCCACTCTTTTTTTGCCCGCGACACCTGCTTGTAGAGGCGCGCGTTCTGAATGCTGATCGACAGCTGGTCGGCCAGGTGCTGGACGAAGCGCAGGTCGGCCTCGCGGTAGGCGTCTTCGCCGCTGCTGCCGACAATCAGCGAGCCGAAGACCTCGTCCCGCTTAAGCAGGGGGGCGACCGCCAGGCATTTCAACGGGGTCGAATATTTCGGGTTATAGCGGATGTGGTCAAGTCCTTCCACGTCCAGGTTGAATATTCCGGCTTGTTTGTCGCGGATGACATTCAGTGAGGGGGAATGTGCCGGAAAGTCGTCGATCTGGCAGAAATCCCGGGGCATCATGGCTTTCAGCGAGAGCGCCCCGTTGCGGGTGGTGACCAGGCCGAGAAAATCGCAGGGGAGCGTCTGCGGCAGCTTGGCGAAGGTCCGCTCGATGATGTCGGCGACCGACATGTCGATGTTGATGTCGCGGGCCAGCTGGTGGAGGATCTCCAGGCGGCTGTTCTGCTGCAGGATCTCCTCGTTGCGCTTTTTCAGCTCGACGTAATAGTTGAGCTTGGAGGAGTTGACCCCGGTCAGTTGTTCGAGCAGTTTTTCCTTGCTGTCGCTCATCGGTCTTCCTTGCCCCGCTTGGTTTCGCTACAGCGCATTGTGAAAAATACGTTCGATTTCCGCGGCCGTGGCGGACCGGGGATTGGTCACCAGGCAGGCATCGTTGACGGCGTTGCGGCTGAGCTGCGGGATGTCTTCTTTCTTCAGGCCCATGTCGCCGAGCCCCTTGGCCAGCCCGATGTCGAAGATCAGCTCACGGATCCCCTCGACCGCCAGCCGGGCGCCATGCTCCGGCGAGGTGTCGCGGACATTTTTGCCCAGCGCCCAGGCGATGTGCTTGAAGCGTTCCAGGCAGGAAGGCAGGTTGAACTCCATGACGTGGGGGAGAATCGCGGCGTTGGCTTCGCCGTGGTGTTCGTCGAGCAGGCCGTCGACCTGGTGGGTCATGGCGTGGGTGGCGCCGAGGATGGCGTTGGAGAAGGCGATGCCGGCGGTCAGGCTGGCGATCGCCATGTTGGTGTTGGCTTCCATGTCCTGGCGGTTGTTGACGGCCTGACGCAGGTTGCCGGCAACCAGCTGGATCGCCTTGCAGGCATGGATGTCGGTCAGCGGGGTGGCCGCCAGCGAGACATATGACTCGATGCCGTGGGTGAGGGCGTCCATCCCGGTAGCGGCGGCCAGCTTGGCGTCCTTGGTGCGCAACAGGTCGGGATCGACGATGGCGATGTCGGGAACCAGCGATTTGGAGATGATCGACATCTTCAGCTTGCGTTCGGTGTCGACGATGATGGCGAACTGGCTGACCTCCGAGCCGGCCCCGGCGGTGCTGGGGACAATCAGCATCGGCGGCAGCGGGTGGATGATTTTGTTGATCCCTTCGTAATCGCGCAATTGGCCGCCGTTGGTGGCCAGCAGGGCGACCGCCTTGGCGACGTCGGTCGGGCTGCCGCCGCCGACGGCGACGATGGCATCGCACCCTGATTCAAGGTAGCGCCGGGTCCCCTCGATCACTTCGAAGTCCTTGGGGTTGGTGGTCAGCGACGAGTAGACCACCGCCTTCAGGCCGGCGGCATTCAGGTAGTGCAGGGCCTTGTCGACCCAGCCGGCTGCCATTACGTCGTCATCGCTGACGATAAAGACCTTGGACGCCCCAAGGCGCACGGCGCTTTCGCCGATCTGGCTCAGGGAGCCGAGGCCGAAGATGATCTCCGGAGTGACAAACTTGCTGATATTCATCGATGACAACTCCCGCTCATTTAATTCGTCTGCAAATAGTCATGATAACACGGTCGCCGGATCGGGGCTATGCCCCAATCAACCTGCTGCCGGCAGGAGCTCCTGGCTTCTGCAACCCTGGCCATCGAGGCTTCGCGATTTGAGTCAGGCGGCGCAACAGTGGCCGCTGGGTGAGCGCCCGATCCCGGACAGCAGCGGAACGCCCGGTTGGGGGGAGTGGAGGTCCGGGGTCGCCAGGCGGCCGTTTTCCAGGGTCAGGGGGAGGCACTGCAGCCGGGCGGCCTGCCCCCGGTCATGGGTGGCGACGACCAGGGTGGTGCCCGCATCGCGCAGTTCGCCAATCACCCGTTCGAGTGCCGGCACGGTTTCGCTATGGATGCTGGCGGTCGGTTCATCGAGCAGCAGAACCTCCGGCTTAAGCACCAGCGCCCGGGCGAGGGCAACCCGCTGGGCTTCGCCGCCGGAAAGCCGGCGGGCGTGGCGCGCGGCAAACCCGTCCAGCCCGACCTTTTCAAGCGCGGCCGCGATGGTCTGCCGCTGGCTGGCGCCATGGATACCCCGCAGGCCAAGGCCGAAGGCGAGGTTGTCGAAGACGCTGCGGTTAAAGAGGTAGGGAGCCTGGTGGACCAGGGTGATCCGGCCCCGCTGATACCGCAGGGCGCGGTTGTTCCAGCGCACCGTCTCTCCGGCGAACTGCAGGGTTCCGGCGCATGGCGGAGCAAGCAGGGCCAGCAGCTCGAGCAGGGTGCTTTTGCCGGCGCCGTTCGGCCCGAGCAGGGCGTAGCTGCGGCCAGGGTAAAGCTCCATCTGCTCGATATCGAGGACCGGCCGGGAAGCATGTTTTTTGACGATATGGTGCAGACTGTAGATCGGTTGCATTAGCTACCTTTGCTGGAGCAGGTTGAGAACCAGGTTGACTGTCATGGCCAGTATGTCTTTGAAAATCTTTCCGTTCATATCGAGTGTCCGCTCCCGTAAACAAATGGGCTTCCCCCTGTTGATGTGGAAGAACCCCATGCCTGTCAACGGTCACCCTGGCCGCCTGCTGGAGAGTCTCCTTTCCGAATTCGGGAGGCCACGCCGTTTCCAGCGCAACCCGTCGGCCGGCCTCCCTGAGATGTTACCTTTAGGAGGATGGGCTCGGAGAACGGGCGGATAAAGTGCAAGACCCATGCACAACTTTAAACAAGCTGTTTGTTTTGCCTGGTGCCGCCGACGGCAGAATCTATTCCGTCTACGTTATCCGGTGGGTTCGGGTCGGCTGCCGAAAAATGGAAATGTGTTTTTGGCCCCTGGGTGACCTGTTCCCTGTCGACCCGAAGTGTGCCAATGTGGAACGTCACGGTGGGCCGTAATGGTGCGTGGTGATCCAATGTGGATCGCAGGCAGGTGCGGGCGTCGGTGGACCGTGGCGACGTGCTGACGGGATGGTGCGCCGAGTCGCGGATGGTGCAGATTGGTGTATAGTGGAACAGTATGCACCGTCATGGTGCAGCACTGCTGGGGTTTGGAGTGATTGTGGGGGGCGTGAAAAGTATCGTGTTTACGCAATATTGTGTCGTCATGAAAGAGCTGGCATCGTTGTTGCTCAAGTACCAACCATCGTTTGATTTGCTTGTTCCAGTTTCAAGCGGATCATTTGACAAGGTGCAGGCGTTTGATAGTCGGCGCTCGGTGCCTGAAAGCAAGTGCGCGTCCCATGGCATGACAGGTCAATGGGCATAATCCTCAACCGTATTAAATAGGAGAGAAAAACAATGGCATTAGCAGATCAGACTTTCGGATTCTTCATTCCCACCGTATCTCTTATGGGCGTTGGTTCCTCCAAGGAAGCCGGCGATCAGGTCAAGGCCCTCGGTGCCAAGAAGGCCCTGCTGGTCACTGACAAAGGGATTACCGCCATGGGTATGGCTGCCCAGATCAAGGAGCAGGTCGAGAAATCCGGCGTGTCCGTGATTATTTTTGACGGCGCAGAGCCTAACCCGACCGACAAGAACGTCCATGACGGACTGAAGGTTTACCAGGACAACAAGTGCGACGCCATCATCTCCCTGGGCGGGGGCTCTTCCCACGATTGCGCCAAGGGGATCGGCATGGTCGCCACCAACGGCGGCCACATCCGCGACTGCGAAGGGGTCAACAAAACCAGCAAGCCGATGCCTCCCTTCGTCGCCATCAACACCACCGCCGGCACCGCTTCTGAGATGACCCGCTTCTGCATCATCACCAACACCGACACCAAGGTGAAGATGGCCATCGTCGACTGGCGCTGCACCCCCAATGTCGCCATCAATGATCCGGTTCTGATGGTCGGCAAGCCGGCTGCCCTGACCGCCGCTACCGGCATGGACGCCCTGACCCACGCTGTCGAGGCCTATGTCTCGACCATCGCCACCCCGATTACCGACGCCTGCGCCATCAAGGCCATTGAACTGGTCGCCGAGTACCTGCGTCCGGTTGTGGCCAACGGCAAGAACCTTGAGGCTCGCGACAAGATGGCTTACGCCGAGTACCTGGCCGGCATGGCCTTCAATAACGCCTCGCTCGGCTACGTTCACGCCATGGCGCACCAGCTCGGCGGCTTCTACAACCTGCCCCACGGTGTCTGCAACGCCATCCTGCTGCCGTCGGTGTGCGAGTTCAACATGATTTCCAACCCCAAGCGCTTCGCCGACATCGCCGTTGCCATGGGTGAGAACATCAGCGGCCTCTCCGACGTCGAAGCCGCCGCCAAGGGGATCGCTGCGATCCGCAAGCTCTCCAGCGACATCGGGATCCCCGCCGGCCTCACGGCGCTCAACGTCAAGGAAACCGATCTGCGCATTATGGCCGAGAACGCCATGAAGGACGCCTGCATGCTGACCAACCCCCGCACCGCGACCCTCGACTGCGTCATCGGCATCTACAAGGCTGCCATGTAAGGCGACTGCACCGACCGGGACCGCGGGCGTTTCCGCGGTCCCGGTTTTTACCTCATCTCCGAGCCTCACTGCCTAACAGGATCGCCTCAGGGTGGCTGGCCAAAGGGTTCCGTTGGAAACGACGGGGCCTCCCTTTCGGAAAGGAGATGTCTTCCGCGCGGCGGACGAACCACATGAAAGGGAGAAATCAAGAATGAACAAAATTTTTCGCGTCAACATGACCACTCTCACCGCTAAAGTCGAGGATGTGCCCGCCAATTGGGCCGGCCTCGGTGGCCGCGCCCTGACTTCGACCATCGTTTCCGAAGAAGTTCCCCCCACCTGTCATGCTCTCGGCCCCAACAACAAGCTGGTCTTTGCTCCGGGTCTTCTCAGCGGTACCGCTGCCGCCAACTCCGGCCGCATGTCCTGCGGCGCCAAGAGCCCGCTGACCGGCACCATCAAGGAAAGCAACGCCGGCGGCACCAGCGCTCAGCAGTTTGCCAAGATGGGGATCAAGGCCCTGATCATCGAAGGGCTGCCCAAGGATGACAAGTGGTACGGCCTGCATGTCACCAAGGAAGGCGTCACCATCGCCGAAGAGAGCGAACTGATCGGTAAGGGTAACTTCGCCGTCATCGAAACGATCGAGGCCCGCCTCGGCAAGAAGACCGGCGTGATGACCATCGGTCCGGCCGGCGAGATGAAAATGGCGATGGCCAACATCTCGGTCAAAGATCCCGACAGCAAGATCCGCAGCCACGGTCGCGGCGGTCTCGGCGGCGTCATGGGTTCGAAGAAAATCAAGTTTATCAGCATCGATGCCGAAGGCGCTCCCGGCATCACCATCGCCGATCCGGACAAGTTCAAGACCGCGGCCCGCGTCTTCGCCAAGGCCCTGCTCGACCACCCGGTGGCTGGCGAAGGCCTGCCGACCTACGGCACCAACGTGCTGGTCAACATTCTGAATGAGGCCGGCGGCCTGCCGACCCGCAACTTCACCACCGGCCAGTTCGCCGCCCATGACAACATCAGCGGTGAAACCATGCACGACACCATCGTCGAGCGCGGTGGCAAAACCAAGCACGGCTGCCATGCCGGCTGCATCATCCAGTGCTCCCAGGTCTACAACGACAAGGACGGCAAGTACGTCACCTCCGGCTTTGAGTACGAGACCATCTGGGGCCTGGGCGCCAACTGCTGCATCGAGACCCTCGATGACATCGCCGAGGCCGACAATATCATGGACGATCTCGGGGTCGATTCGATTGAAACCGCGGTCATGTTCGGTGTTGCCATGGAAGCCGGCGTGCTGCCTTTCGGCGACGGCAAAGGTGTCATCCGCATGCTGACCGAAGAGATCGGCAAGGGGACGGCGCTCGGCCGCATCCTCGGCGGCGGCACCGGTCACGTCGGCCGCACCTACGGCGTCACCCGCGTCCCCGTGGTCAAGAACCAGGGCATCCCCGCATACGACCCCCGCAGCGTCAAGGGGATCGGCATCACCTATGCCACCAGCACCATGGGCGCCGACCACACCGCCGGTTACACCATCGCCACCAACATCCTCAACGTCGGCGGCTTTGTCGACCCCTTGAAGAAGGACGGCCAGGTTGAGCTTTCCCGCAACCTGCAGATCGCCACCGCCGCCGTCGACTCGACCGGCATGTGTATCTTCATCGCCTTCCCGGCCCTCGACATCCCCGAATGCCTGCCGGCCCTGATCGACATGATCAATGCCCGTTTCGGTATCAATCTGACCGGCGACGATGTCACCAACCTCGGCAAGAGCGTCCTGAAGATCGAGCGTGCCTTCAACCAGGCCGCCGGTTTCACCGCCGCCGATGACCGCCTGCCCGAATTCTTCAAGTTCGAGCCGGTGGCACCGCACAACGTGGTCTGGGATTTCAGCGACGAGGAAATCGACGAGTTCTGGAACTTCTAAAGAGAGGTCCGTGTCCTCTCTCCTTTCCCGGTGTGGCCGTTCTGGCCACACCGGGGTTTTTTTGTTCCGACCGACATCTCTTGAGGAGGTAAGGATGAGAGTGACGGTAAAGCTGTTTGCCATGTTCCGCAACGGCCGTTTCAAGGTCGCTGAATTCGATTTTCCCCAGGGGACGACCTGCCGGCAGATCGTCGCCGAGGTTGGTCTGACCGAAGCGGAACTCGGCGTGGTCATGGTCAACGGTCGGCATGCCCAGGTCGACCGGGTGCTGGCCGAAGGGGATACCCTTTCGCTCTTCCCCCTGGTCGGGGGAGGCTGAGATGACCGAACTGCTCGAGTTTATCCGTTCCCGCTGCACCGGCGACCTGTTTCCCTGGACCGCCCAGGTGGCGGCCGCCGAGCGTTTCGGGCTGAGTCTGGCCCAGGTCGAGGCTCAGGCCCTGGCCGCCGATATCCTGCCGGCACGCTACCAGCGCAACCGGCAGATCATCTCCTGCGACGATCAGCGGACCCTCTTCGGCAGCCGGGTGGCCGTCATCGGCTGCGGCGGCCTCGGTGGCTACATCATCGAAGAGCTGGCCCGCCTGGGGGTCGGTGAACTGCTGGTCGTCGATCCCGATGTCTTTGAAGAGCACAACCTCAATCGCCAGTTACTGGCCACTCCTCTCGATCTTGGTCGCCGCAAGGTGGATGTCGCCGCAGAACGGGTGGCGCGGGTTAACCCGGCCGTTTCCGTAACCGCGGTTCCCGAGGCGTTCGGGGCGGCCAAGGGGGGACTCCTGCTCAAGGGGGCACGGGTCGCCGTCGACGGGCTCGACAGTATTAACGTGCGACTCGAGCTCGCCGCTGTCTGCCGTGATCTCGGCATCCCGCTGGTGCACGGCGCCATTGCCGGCTGGTACGGGCAGCTGACCACCCAGCAGCCGGGAGACCTGCTGCTGGAAAAAATTTACCGAGGCCAGGGGCATGCCATCGCCAGCAAGGGCGTGGAGAAAGAGCTGGGCAACCCTTCCTTCACCCCGGCGGTGGTGGCCAGTCTCGAAGTCGCCGAGGTCTGCAAGCTGCTGCTCGACAGGGGGACCCCCCTGACCGGGCGTTGCCTGAATGTCGACCTGCTCGATATGGAATTCTGCGAAATCAGCTTATGACATTTACGCCATCAGGTATTTCTCTTGAAGCGCTGGAGGCAGCATGTCCCTGATCGACCCCTTCGGTCGCAAGATCAACTACCTGCGACTCTCTGTCACCGACCGCTGCAACATGCGCTGCTGTTACTGCATGCCGGCGGCCGGTGTCGACAAGCTCGCTCCGCACAACATCCTCAGCTATGAAGACCTGTACCGGATCGCTCGGGTGGCGGTGGGGCAGGGGATCGAAAAAATCCGGGTAACCGGCGGCGAGCCGCTGGTGCGCAAGGGAATCATCGAATTTCTGGCGCGCCTGAAAGCCCTGCCGGGGCTCAAGGAGCTGGTACTGACCAGCAATGGCCAGCTGCTGCCCGAGCTGGCCGCTTCGTTGAGGATTGCCGGTGTGCAGCGGGTCAACATCAGCCTCGATTCCCTCACCCCCGAGACCTTTGTCGCCATCACCCGCACCGGTGACCTGCGCCAAGTGGTTGACGGACTGATGGCGGCGGAGCGGGTGGGGCTGAGGGTTAAAATCAATATGGTGGTGATGCGCGGAGTCAACGATTCTGAAATCGAAGATTTCGCCGAACTCACCCTGGCTCGCCCGGTCACGGTTCGCTTCATCGAGTACATGCCCTCGCTCAAGGCCGGCGATTGGCGCTCACAGGTCATTTCCGGCGACGAAATCATCCACCGGCTGGCCGCGCGTTACGCGCTGCGATCGGTCGATGGGGGCGAGCGGTCCGGCCCGGCCAGAAACTTTCGTATCAATGGCGCCATCGGCGAGATCGGTGTGATTACCGCTGTCTCCGGACATTTCTGCAACAGCTGCAACCGGGTGCGGGTGACCGCCACCGGGACCGCGCGCAGCTGCCTCTTTTCTGATGCCGGGGTCGATTTGCGGCCGTTGCTGGCCCGCGACAACCAGGCTCTGGCCGAGGGACTCCGCCGGGTCGTGGCCGGCAAGCCCTCTCAGCACGATCTCGCCGGCGACCAGGACGGTTACCAGGCCTTTGCCATGGCCGCCATCGGCGGCTGATACCCGTTTGTCTTCTCAAACCCACTGCGGAATGAATGAAACAATGAACGAAACGATGCCCGAAGAAGAGATCGACCTGGCCGGCGCCAATGCGGTCATCGACAAATACCTGGACATGAAGGGGGCCCTGATGCCGGTCCTTCAGGCGATCCAGGAGCATTATGGCTACATTCCCGAGCCGACCGTGCATCTGGTGGCGGAGCGTCTGAATGTCTACCCGAGCCAGATTTACGGGGTATTGACCTTTTACGCCCAGTTCCATCTCGAGCCGCGGGGCAAGTACATCATCCGCGTCTGCATGGGAACGGCCTGCCACGTCAAGGGAGCGGGCCGGATTGCCGATACGCTGACCGACCGGCTGGGGATCGGCCACGCCGAGACGACGGAAGACCTCAAGTTCACCGCCGAATACGTTGCCTGCATCGGTGCCTGCGGGATGGCTCCGGTTATCATGGTCAATGATGATACCTACGGCAGCATCACGGTGCAGAAGATGGACGAGGTCATCAAGAAATACCAG
Source organism: Trichloromonas sp. (assembly GCF_041583255.1). Classification (NCBI taxonomy): domain Bacteria; kingdom Pseudomonadati; phylum Thermodesulfobacteriota; class Desulfuromonadia; order Desulfuromonadales; family Trichloromonadaceae; genus Trichloromonas; species Trichloromonas sp. Next base: position 18,802 of record NZ_JBFHGD010000031.1, read on the forward strand.
GCGATGGACTAAGGTTCCCGGGACTTAACACCATTCACCGAGTGGGGATTAAATAGATATGGCCGCAAAAGCAGAAGCGATTAAAATTCTAATCTGTCAGGGAACAGGAGGGCTGGCCTCCGGTGCGAAGGCTGTTGGCGACGCCTTTGAGGCGGAGTTCGCCAAGCAGGGCGTCGAAGCCAAGATCGGCAAGCGCTGCGACGTGGTCGGTACCGGCTGTCGCGGTCTCTGCGCCAACGACGTTCTGGTCGACGTGGTGATGCCCGGCCAGGCCGCCGTGACCTATGACTTCTGTACGCCCGAGATGGTGCCGCAGATCGTCGAGCAGCATGTGCTGGGCAACGAGCCGGTTGCAAAGAAGGTGGCCGGTCCCTATTACGCCAAGTTCCTCGAGAAGCAGCAGCGCATCATCTTCTCGCGTTGCGGCACCATCGATGCCGAGAGCCTCGAAGACTTCCTCGACCACAAAGGCTTTCAGGGGATCAAGAAGGCGGTGACCATGAAGCCCGCCGAAGTCATCGACGAAGTCAAGCGCTCCGGCCTGCGCGGACGAGGGGGCGGCGGCTTCCCTACCGGGGTCAAATGGAGCTTCTGCGCGGCGACCCCCGGTGAGACCAAGTACCTGATCTGCAACGCCGACGAAGGGGACCCGGGGGCGTTCATGGACCGCTCGGTACTCGAAGGCGACCCCTACGGCCTGATCGAGGGGATGATGATCGGCGCCTACGCCATCGGCTGCAAGTTCGGCTACGTCTACGTGCGCGCCGAATACCCGCTGGCGATCAAGCGGCTGCAGATGGCCATCGACACCTGCTACGAAAAAGGCTTCCTCGGCAAGAACTGCCTGGGGCTCGGCTTCGATTTCGACATGCGCATCAAGGCCGGCGCCGGCGCCTTCGTCTGCGGCGAAGAGACCGCGCTGATGGCCTCCATCGAAGGGCAGCGCGGGATGTCCCGCCCCCGGCCGCCGTTCCCGGCGGTGCGCGGTCTCTGGGGCTACCCGACCAACATCAACAACGTCGAGACCTTCGCCAACGTCTCCTACATCTTCTACAACGGCGCCGACTGGTACAGCGCCATCGGTACCGAAGGGACCAAGGGGACCAAGATCTTCGCCCTGACCGGCAAGGTCAAGCACACCGGCCTGGTCGAGGTTCCCGCCGGCACCACCATGAAAGAGGTCATCTACGACGTCTGCGGCGGTATTCACAACAACCGCAAGTTCAAGGCCGTCCAGGCCGGCGGCCCCTCCGGCGGCTGCCTGCCCGCCGAGGCCCTGGATGCCCAGGTCGACTACGACTCGCTGATCAAGGCCGGCGCCATGATGGGTTCCGGCGGCCTGGTGGTCATGGACGAGACGACCTGCATGGTCGACATCGCCCGGTTCTTCCTCAACTTCACCCGCGTCGAATCCTGCGGCAAGTGCATTCCCTGCCGGATCGGCCTCAAGATCATGCTCGAGATTCTCGAGCGCATCACCGAGGGCAACGGGCGCGAGGGCGATATCGAGCTGCTCGAGGACATGGCCTACGACATCAAGAAGAGCTCGCTGTGCGGTCTCGGTCAGACGGCCCCGAACCCGGTTCTGTCGACCATCCGCTATTTCCGCCACGAGTACGAGGCGCACATCAAGGAAAAAGAGTGCCCCTCGCACGGCTGCAAGCCGCTGCTGCACTTCCGCGTCATCGAAGACAAGTGCAAGAAATGCGGGCTCTGCCCGAAGGCCTGTCCGGTGGACGCGATCGAGTGGGAAAAGGGTCAGGTGGCGAAAATCGATCTGGAGAAATGCACCAAGTGCACTTCCTGCTACGATGCCTGCCGCTTCATGGCGATCGACTAAATCAGTGAGGCGTAAGGTGTGCGGAGTGAGGCATAACGGCTTTACCCCTCACCCCTCACTCTTCACCCCTCACGGTAGATAAACGAGGATAAGATGGTAAATCTTACGATTGACGGCAAACAAGTTACGGTTAGCAAAACGGCTACGATCTACCAGGCCGCCAAGGAAACCGGGATCGACATTCCGGTACTCTGCTACGCCAAGAAGCTGTTCCCCTACGGCGCCTGCCGGGTCTGCCTGGTGGAAGTCGAGCAGATGAAGGGCCGCCTGATTCCCTCCTGTACCACCCCGGTCACCGAAGGGATGATCGTCAAGACGATGTCTGACGAGATCCGCAAGGTGCGCAAGACCGTGCTCGAGTTTCTGCTGGTCAACCACGTGCTGGACTGCCCGGTCTGCGACAAGGGCGGCGAGTGCGACCTGCAGGACCTCGCCTATGATTACGAGGTCACCAGCAACCGCTTCGAGGGCGAGAAGTTCAACCTGCCGACCGACGAGATCAACCCGCTGATCGAGCGCAACATGAACCGCTGCGTGCTCTGCGGCAAGTGCGCCCGGGTCTGCGACGAGGTGGTCGGCTACGGCTCCTACTCCTTCATCAACCGCGGCTTCGAGACCAAGATCGCCACCGCCTACGACCGCGGCCTCTCCTGCGAGTTCTGCGGCCAGTGCGTCTCGATGTGCCCGGTCGGCGCCATCCTTCCGCGCCCGTTCAAGTTCAAGGCGCGCCCCTGGCAGCTCAAGGAAGTCGACACCGTCTGCGGCTACTGCGGCAACGGCTGTACCGTCTGCCTCGGGGTCAAGGACAACAAGGTCGAAACCGTCCGCTTCAACGACAAGACCGGGGTCAACGACGGCAACCTCTGCATCCGCGGCCGCTTCGGCTACTCCTACATCAACAGCGGCGACCGTCTGACCCAGCCGCTGGTGCGCAAAGACGGCGAACTGGTTCCGGCCACCTGGGATGAAGCCATGGCTGCCGTCGCCGACGGCTTGAAGAAGGCCCAGGGCGACCAGGGGGTCGGCATTCTTACCGGCGGCCGCCTGTCCAACGAAGAATTCTTCCTGCTCAAGCAGGTCGCCGAAAAGCTCGGCACCGCCAATCTCGACCACAGCGGCGGCGAGTGCTACAAGGGGATCACCGAAGGGCTCAAGGAGACCCTCGGGGTCACCGCTTCGACCGGCACCTTCCCGCAGATCGAGGAATGCGACACCATCCTCGCCATCCGCAGCGACTTCTACGAGACCCACCCGGTGGTCGGCATGGTGGTCAACCAGGCGATCCGCGTCAACCACGCCGATCTGCTGGTGATCGGCGACAAGAAAGGCAAGCTCGACA
>NZ_JBFHGD010000032.1:0-21629 GCF_041583255.1 Trichloromonas sp.
CCGGATCTTGGTTTCCTGGTCTTTGACGCCGGTGATCAGGATGATCGGGATGTCCTGAAGCTCTTTGCGGGTCTTGATCATGCTCAGGAATTTGAAACCGTCCATTTCCGGCATCTCCAGGTCGCAGAGGATGATGTCGACCGGCTCGTTCAGGGCGACCTTGAATCCGTCAACCACGCTGTCAGCCTCATGATAAGACTGGAATAGCCCGGTAGCCTTGAGGCTGTCGAGTATGTGCCGCCGGGCGCCCGGCGAGTCGTCGATGACTAGAATAGAAGGTTCCATGTGCCTACATATAACAGATGGCAATAAAAGACGTAAACGAATTTATCCGATTGAAATATCTTTGTAAAGGTTAAATGACACTCTCCGAAAAGGTTTTTGGCGAAAGCGGTGTATAATTATACAAGGTTCCACGAAAGGAGGGTGAACATGGCACTGATGAAGACCTGGTACGAACCGGAAGAGGTGGAGGCCAAGTTCGGTGTGAAAAAGGCCCTGGTTCTCGCTTGGGTGGCCGATGGCCTGGTTCGCTGCGAGCGGGAAGGAAAAAAAGTCACCCGGGTCAATATCGATGATGTCAAGCTGGAGATGGAGTCCCTGGTGCGCAAAGGCTGAATTCAGCAGCAGTCGCTGCCGCCGCCGCAGTCACAACTCGGTTCTTTGCCGGTCAGCCAGCCGTAGATGATGGCGCTGGCGCAGCCGACCCCGGCCTTGACGCTGAGGGCGTCGGTCGGGCAGTTGCCGGCGCAGGCGCCGCATTCCATGCAGCGGTTCCGGTCGCGCAGGATCGCCTTGCCCCCATCGAGGGCGAATACCGCGTGGGGGCAGACATTCAGGCACATGCCGCAGCCGACGCAGGCGTCGCGGTTCAGCTTGAGCGAGGTGACATTTTCCAGGTAGCGCAGTTCACTCATGGACGGTTCGTCTAAAGGGCCGCGCCAATCCAGCAGGCTCCCGCCAGCAGCAGGGCGGCAAGCTGGCCGGGGATGGCGCGGCGCATTTCTTTTTCGACTCCGGAAGGGGAGGTGAAGGTGGTCGATCCGGTAAAGTTCATGGCGCAGTAGGAGCTCACCGCCGGCAGGGCCAGCAGCAGCGCCAGAGTGTCAGGCCAGGACCCTTTCGTTTCGATTCCCGCCAGCATCAGCAGGCTCACCAGCAGCCCGAACAGTGCCCCCTTGAGAGCAAACGCCCGTCCGGGAATCCACGGCAGGAGCAGCGGAACGACGACAGCGCCGGTAAGAATGCCGGCCAGCAGGCAGCCCAGGGCGATTGTTCCTCGGGTTAGGGCCGCGTCAATTGAAAACAGGTCGGGCCCGATCCCTCCGGCAATGAAAAGGACCAGTGCTGCCCAGAGTGCGGGCTTGACCATGCCGGTCAGTTCCACCGGGGTAAGAACCAGCCGGTCGAGGGTGGAAAAGGTCACCCGGCGCATTTCCGGGGTCGTTTTCATGCCGGCGGCCAGAAACGCCTTGAGGTCGTTGGCCCGCACCGGCCCGTAAATGACGGCGAACCCACTGTCGCGTTTCACCTGGTGGGCGGCCACGCCCGGGGCGCCGAGTTGGGGGACGATCAGGGTTCGATGGCTGATGACCCGATCCAGTTCGCAACGGCTGAGTTGCCGCACGATTTCGCGGCTGCTGAAGGTTCCTTTGCCGGCGGCGCACCAGACGTTGATTCCCCTGGTGTCGATGACCAGGATCCAGGCGTCCAGGCCGTCGAGCGACTGGCGCAGGAGGTCGAAGCTCATTTTGTAATTGGCAGAAACCAGCACCGGTGAGCGGTCGTTCGGGGTGCCGACCGCATAGAGCCTCGGTGCGACCCGGTAACGGTCGCGGCCGAACCCCCAGCGCATCTGCCAGTGCCCGACCCGGTCGCTCCAGTTCAGGTTTGTGCCGACCTGGGGCACAGGGCCGGTGACGGTCTCCTGCCAACCGCTCACAAAGGGCCAGTGTCGATAGGCGGGGCAATCGTCAGCCGCGGGCGGCTGACAGCAGGCGCCGGCCGGGGAGGCTGGCGCCTGCTTTGGCAACGGATCGCAGCAGCAGGGCTTGTTCGCCTCGGACCGCTTGCCTGGCGGGCAGCAGGGCGCGGCCGGAGGCTGTGTCTTTTCAGCAGGTTTTGCCATCGGCATCCGTTCTTGATCAGGTTCAGGAGATTTTGCGCCCGCCGAATTCCTTGAGCTGCTGGTGCGCGTAACGGAGCATGCGCTCGGTGTCGGCCCAGCCGATGCACTTGTCGGTGATGGATACGCCGTATTTCAACTTGGAAAAATCATCGCCGGTCGGCTGGTTGCCGGGCTCAAGGTTGCTTTCGATCATTACCGAGCTGATGGAGCGGTTGCCAGCGCCGATCTGCCTGATAACATCATTCAAGACCTCTTCCTGGCGTTCATGGTTTTTGCTGCTGTTGGCATGGCTGCAGTCGACCATGATGCGCGCCTTGAGGCCGGCTTTGGTCAGCAGTTCCTCGGTTCGGCGAATGTCGTCGGCGTGGTAGTTGGGGCCGTTGTTGCCGCCGCGCAGAACAATATGGACATCGGTGTTGCCGGTGGTCGAGACGATGGCGTTGCGGCCGTCATTGTCGATGCCGAGAAAGTTGTGGGGATGCAGGGCCGCGTTCATGGCGTCGAGGGCGATCTGCAGGTTACCGTCCGTGCCGTTTTTGAAGCCGACGGGGAAGGACAGGCCGCTGGCCATTTCGCGATGGACCTGGGATTCGGTGGTGCGGGCGCCGATCGCCCCCCAGCTGATGGCGTCCGCCAGGTAGTGCGGGGTGATCGGGTCGAGCATTTCGCAGGCGACCGGCAGTCCCAGTTCGGTGATGGAGCAGAGCAGGCTGCGGCCGATGCCGAGCCCCTTGGAGATCTGGTGGGTGCCGTTGAGGTCCGGGTCGTTGATCATCCCTTTCCAGCCGATAGTCGTGCGCGGTTTCTCGAAATAGACCCGCATAACAAGAAACAGCTGGTCTTCCAGTTGCCGGCTCAGTCTCGACAGCCGCTCGGCATATTCGAGGGCCGCCTTGGGGTCGTGGATGGAGCAGGGGCCCACCACGACCATGAGCCGCGGGTCCTGGTTGTTGAGGATGTTGGTGATCTGTTCGCGGGCTCGCGAGACGATGTCAGCGCCGTTTTCCGTGAGAGGGAAAACCTGTTTCAGATCGGCCGGTGCGATGATCGGCGTCAGGCGCCGGATACGAAGATTGCTGGTGCGTTTCATGGTGTCCCCTTTGATCATATAGATGTTTGCCCCGCTCCAGGGGCTCTCCAGTCAGTCAATCTAGCGGTTTTGCAGGTGAATGTCAAAATGTCCATTGCGCATGAGGAACTTTTGCTCTTCTAAGTGAGCGGTGTCCGCGGGCAGGGAAACCGTTTGACACCCTTTCTGCGATTGCTGTATAAAAGAACGCTTAACAATAAAAGCTTTTGAATTTATTTGCAGGAAAGGGACCGCTATGGGGTTTTTCGGTGAATTGATCATGGTCATTTCTCAGGCCATCAACCTGATCTTTACGATCTATATTTACATCATCGTGGCACGGGCAATAATTTCGTGGGTCAACCCGGACCCGTACAATCCGATCGTTCGCTTTCTGCACAGTGCCACCGACCCGTTGCTGAACAAGATACGCCGGGTGGTTCCCCTGCAGTTCGGGGGGATTGATTTTTCGCCGATCCTGCTTCTGTTCGGAATCTTTTTTCTGCAGCGCATCGTGATGTTGCTGCTCTCCCGCCTGGCCTACGGCTTATAGGGGACGAGTAAATGGCTATAACTCCCATCGACATCCAGCAGCATCGGTTCAAAAACCGTCCGTTCGGTTACGACAAGTCGGGGGTGGATCATTTTCTTGAGCTGGTGTCCGAAGAGATGGAACGGCTGTACAAGGTCAACCAGGGGCTCAAGGAGGAGCTGGCGCATACCCGGGCCGCCCTGGAAGAGATGCGAGGACGGGAAGTCATGCTCAAGGAGACCCTGCTGACCGCCCAGAAAATGACCGATGATCTGAAGAACAATGCCCGCCGCGAAGGAGAAATCATCGTTTCCGATGCCCAGCTGCGGGCCGAGCGGATCGTGCGGGATGCCGACGAGCGGCGAATTCAGCTCATCAATGACATCCAGGAAATTAAGCGGCAGAAGATCTCCTTTGAGACGAGCTTGCGCGCCCTGGTCGAAGGTCACATGCGGCTCCTTGACCTCGAAGTGGTCACCCTGCAGAGGGGCGAGGCGAAAGAGCTCCGTTATGATGAGGGGTTGCCTTTTGAAGACGGGCTGCGCGAAGCCGACGACGGGGATCTGCTGGAGCTGGAGGATAATTGATGCCCTTCGTCCTGCAGGCGGATGACGGGGTGTTGCTGGCGGTCTATGTGCAGCCTCGGGCCAGCAGGAATGAACTGGTCGGGATTCAGGGGGAAGAACTCAAGCTTCGCCTGACCTCGCCGCCGGTGGAAGGGGCGGCGAACAAGCTCTGCCGGGATTTCGTCGCCAAGCTGCTGGGAATTCCCCGTAAGGATGTGGCGCTGGTCGCCGGTGAACGCTCCCGGCACAAGCGCTTGCTGATCACCGGGATGGACCCCGACGGCATCCGGAACCGACTGACAATATTGATAAAATAATATGTCTTTAAAGCGTTTCCGAGGAACCGGGCCGGCGAATTACCGGTGGACACGGCGGCCCTTTTTTGCTAGTATCTGCAAACTTTAATTTGTTAGTTCTGGTTCATTTAGTGGGTGGGAGAGTTTGTTGTCGTATCGGATTTCGTGAGCTGAAAGCAGCGTTGCGGAAAATCTGCCGAAAATTACCAAGGGTGTTGTTGAAAGGGAGGAAGAATGGAAAAGCGTTTCTGGTTTAAATTGCTGGTTTGCTGCAGTCTGGTTCTTATGGTTGCCGGGTATGCCGTGGCCGAAGAGCTGGTGCTGGCTAATTCCGACTGCGTCAAGTGTCATGATCGCGAGCCGGCGGACATCGCGGCTTTGGGATCGAAGCACAAAACGGCGGTCTCCTGTCAGGACTGCCACGTCGGTCATGCGCCCAAGGTGGAGAACAATATCCCCGAGTGCAGCATGTGCCATGAAGGAACGGCTCATTACGGGCTGGCCAGTTGTACCGGTTGTCACAACCCGCACAAGCCCCTCGAGGTTTCCCTCAAGGGTGAGCTGACCGCGCCCTGCCTGACCTGCCACGATTCGCAGAAGGCGCAGCTCGATGCCAGCCCCAGCAAGCACACCGTGCTGGCTTGTAACTTCTGTCATGCCGAGCGTCACGGGGTGATCCCCGAATGTGTCAAATGTCATGAGCCGCACTCCGCCCAGATGTCCCAGGCTGACTGCGCCAACTGCCATAAGGCGCATATGCCCGCCTCGGTCACCTATCCTGACAATACCGCCAATATCCAGTGCGCTGCCTGCCATCAGACGGCCTACAACCTGCTGGCTGCCTCGGCATTCAAGCATAAGGACGTTGCCTGCGTCAGCTGCCATGCGGAAAAACATAAGACTGTGCCGGCGTGTACCGATTGTCACGGCACCCCTCACGCCGAGGGCATTCACGCGAAATTCCCGACATGCGGCGCTTGCCACAACATCGCGCATGACTTGAATAAGTAACTTGCAACCAGCAGCCATCTGCGACCGGGGGGCGTCGCAGATGGCTGTTTCTTCTGTTATAGTTGACATTCGCGTGTCCCACTGTTGTCGTGATGCAGAAGCAGAAAGAGAGGATTCATGGAGAGAGTAAGAAGGTTTATCCTCAGGCCCCTGCCCCTGGTGCTGTCACTGGCACTGCTGGCGCTGTTGACGGCTTGTGTGCAGGCCGTTGTTGAACCCGCTGTCGTGGCCCCGCCGAAAATAGAAGTTGCCCCTGCGCCCGTTCCAGTTCCGGTGCCACCGCCGGTAGTCAGGGCCCCGGCCAATCCCTACGAGGCCGAGTTGGTGCCGTTGACCGTGGCCCAGTGCGGGCAGTGTCACACTTCCTACTTCAATGCCATCAAGGAAAACGGGGGCCGTCACCAGTTTGACTGCCAGGACTGCCATCAGCAGTTTCACGCCTACAACCCGACCCGTAACAACTGGGCGGAGCTTATGCCCAAGTGCTCTAGCTGCCACACCTTGCCTCATGGGCCCAAGCAGACCGAGTGCCTGGCCTGCCACGCCAATCCGCATACGCCGCTCAAGGTGGTCATGTCCGACCGCCTGACCAAAAACTGTGCCGACTGTCACACTTCGCCGGCGGCACAGCTGCAGCAGTTTCCCAGCAAGCATACCCAGCAGGGGTGTTCGGCCTGCCATGACAAGCACGGTTATATCCCCACCTGCTTCGTCTGCCATGAGGGGCACTACCAGGAGCAGCCTCTTGAAAGCTGCGCCAGCTGTCATCCGGTGCACAAACCCCTGCAGATTTCCTTCAGGGGGGAGGTCGAGCTCAAGACCTGCTCCGGCTGTCATTCCGGCGTTTACGGGGTGTGGTCCGGCAGCAAGAGCAAGCATGCCAAGGTGTCCTGTGTTACCTGTCATTCCCAGCACGGGTTGATTCCCAGTTGCTCGGACTGCCACGGGCCGACGCCTCACAGCGCGGCTCTGCATGTCAAGTTCCCCAACTGCCTGACCTGTCACCTTGATCCTCACGATCCGCCGGTCAAGACCAAGTAGCAGTAGCTACGGGCAAGCCCTCCGGGGTGTGAGTTGTCTGAAAGCAAAAGAGAAGGGGACTGCGATCGCGGTCCCCTTCTCTTTTGCGGACATAAAGTAGTCTCAGCTCTTCAGTTTGGCCTTGACAGCTGCCGGGGGGTTAATTATCTTTGCCGGCTGATGCGTTTTGATTTATCCGGCTGGGGGTCTCTGTTGAAAACGACGCGGCTGGCGCCGGCAAAAATAAACCTGTGTCTGCATGTGCTGGGAAAGCGCGCGGATGGCTATCACGAGCTGGCCATGCTGATGCAGCGGGTTTCCCTGTATGATCGGGTTGCTGTCGAGCTGACTGCGCAACCGGGGGCACGGGTGCATTGCGAAGGGGTAGCCTTGGCCCCGGGGGAGCAGAATATTGCCGGGCGGGCAGCAACGATGATGCTTGATCTGGCCGCCAGCGGGGGCGGGGTCGATCTCGTCATTGAAAAGAATATTCCGGTCGCAGCCGGGCTCGGCGGCGGCTCGTCCGATGCGGCGGCGGTGCTGATGGCTCTCAACGAGATGCTCGGCCTGGGCCTTTCCCGAACCCGGTTGATGGAGCTTGGGGTGCGGCTGGGGGCGGATGTGCCGTTCTTCATTTTTGAGGAGGCGGCCTGGGCCACCGGGATCGGCGAACGGCTGGAGAAAGTTTCCGGGCTGCCGTCGGTCTGGTATGTTCTGGTCAATCCTGGATTCAGCGTATCAACAGCCCAGGTGTACCAAAAATTAGGGTTGACATCGCCAGGTGATGTGGCTAGACTGCCGAGGTTTCCCGGAACGCTAAGGGATCTGGTCGGTCAGCTTCATAACGATCTTGAGCGGGTGACCCTGGCAGACTTTACAGTCGTTGCCAAGATCAAGGAAATGCTGGTCGCTCTAGGTGCCGAGGGAACGCTCATGTCGGGTAGCGGGCCGACCGTGTTCGGGATATTTGCAACGGAAGCCGCGGCCCGTACGGCCGAAGCGAAGCTGTTGAAGGTTGCTGGCTGGAAGGTTTTCACTGTGCAGCCGGTTTGATTTGCAGGTCAGGTTATTGGGGCGTCGCCAAGCGGTAAGGCACCGGATTTTGATTCCGGCATTCCCAGGTTCGATCCCTGGCGCCCCAGCCATTTTCTGTAATAAATAAGAGATGTTCGAGGCGGCTGTTTCGTCTCAGCTTAGGTCATGGAATGCCATGGCCTACAGTTTTTTTCTGGTCATTAGAGAGGACCCGTGGTGGATAAACTGAAGATTTTTTCCGGTGCTTCCAATCTTCCCCTGTCTCGTGAGATTTGCGGACATCTGGCCGTCCCGCTGGGCAATGCCAATGTGAAGACGTTTTCCGATGGCGAGATCATGGTGGAGATCGGAGAAAACGTTCGCGGTCGGGATGTCTATATCATTCAGTCTACCAGTGCTCCGTGTAACAATAATCTTATGGAATTGCTGGTTATGACCGATGCTCTCAAGCGGGCTTCGGCGGCCAGTATTACCGCGGTTATTCCGTATTTCGGCTACGCTCGCCAGGACCGCAAGGTGGCCCCCCGTACGCCGATCACCAACAAGCTGGTGGCTGATCTGATTTCAGTGGCGGGTATGGACCGCCTGGTGACCATGGACCTTCATGCAGGCCAGATCCAGGGGTTTTTCAATATCCCGGTGGACCACCTGTATGCCGCGCCGGTGCTGCTAGATGACCTCAAGGGGCGCTTTAATGATGAACGCCTGGTGGTCGTCTCCCCGGATGCCGGCGGCACCGAGCGGGCCCGCGCCTTCGCCAAGCGGCTTGATGCCGGTCTGGCCATTATCGACAAGCGTCGCAGCGGTCCGAATGTTTCCGAGGTCATGCACATCATCGGCGATGTTTCCGGAGAGACCTGCGTGATTGTTGACGATATGATCGATACGGCCGGAACCCTGTGTCAGGCGGCCCAGGCGCTCAAGGAAAAGGGCGCCAAGAAGATTTTCGCCTGTGCCAGCCATGCAGTACTGTCGGGCCCCGCCCTTGAGCGGATCGACAAGAGCTGCCTGGAAGAGGTGGTGGTGACCAACACCATCTCTCTCGGCGAAAAAACCAAGATCTGTTCCAAGCTCCGGGTTCTTTCCGTGGCAGGGCTGCTTGCTGAGGCGATTCGCCGGATTCATGGCGACGAATCAGTCAGCTCGCTTTTTGTATGATATAACCTCAATTAACATCGTAACCAAGTACGTCACATAACTGGAGGAAAGATAAATGGCTACATCAGAACTTAATTTTGCTTTGCGGAGCAAGGCCGGTAAAGGCGTATCGCGCAGTCTGCGTCGCCAGGGCCTGGTCCCGGCGATCGTCTACGGAAAGGGCCTGGAGTCCTGTGCCCTGTCGGTGTCTCCCAAGGAACTGAAATCCGCAATCGCCACCGAGGCCGGCTGGAACACCCTGATCACCCTCAAGGGCGATGGGCCTTTCGATGGCAAGGTGGTCATCCTGAAAGACCTGCAGGTCGACGCGATTCGCCGCGACCCGATGCATGTCGATTTCCAGGTGGTCAACATGAGCCAGAAGGTTCATGTCATGGTGCCGGTTCACCCGGTTGGCAAGTCTGCTGGTGAAAAAATCGGCGGCAGCCTGCAGGTTATCCGTAAGGAGATTGAGGTCATTTGTCTGCCCAACGCGATCCCCGGTTCGATCGAGGTGGATGTGACGGCGATGACTATCGGTGACGTTCTGCACATTGCAGACATCGCTCTCCCGGCCGATGTTGAAATTCCGCATGATGTGAATTTCACCGTGATTACCTGCACCGGTCACAAGGAAGAAGAAGTAGAGACCGAAGAGACCGAAGAGACCGAAGAGGACTGAGCGAGGTTTTTTTGAAGCTCATAGTCGGACTGGGCAATCCTGGCGACAAGTACGCAGGGACGCGCCATAATATCGGTTTCATGGTGGTCCAGAAACTTGCTGACCGTTGTGGGGTCCAGCTGAAGAAAAAGGGGCACCAGGGGTTCTACGGGGTCGGCCGGGTGGCCGCCCAGGAGTCAACCCTGTTGCTGCCGCAGACGTTCATGAATCTCAGTGGGGCCAGTGTCGCTTCGGCATTTAAGGCCTGCCAGCTGGCCCCTGGGGATCTGGTCGTGGTACATGATGATATCGATCAGCCGTTCGGTGCCCTGAAAGTCAGGGTCGGCGGCGGGCATGGCGGTCATAACGGGATACGCCATATCTGCCAGGTTCTCGGCTGTACCGATTTTATCCGGATCAAGGTTGGGGTCGGTCGTCCGCATCCCGGTGGTGACGTGGCACAATTCGTATTGAGCGCCTTCGCCGCGTCGGAACAGAAAGCTCTTGCTTCAGTCATTGATGATTCGGTCAGGGCTGTGGAAACCGTTGTTGAACGGGGACCTCTGCTGGCCATGAATGAGTTTAACAGACGTGTTGACAGCATTTAAATCCAGACAGCGAAAGAGAGGGTACGAGTAATGCAGATGTTAGTTCCGATTCTGGGTCTGATCGGCTTCGCCATTGCGATCGTGATCTACAACCAGGTAAAGTCCCAGCCTGTTGGCAATGCCAAGATGAAGGAGATCTCCGAAGCTATCTACTCTGGCGCCATGGCGTTTCTGGCTCGTGAGTACAAGGTTCTCGGCATCTTCATCGCAGTTGTATTTGTTCTCATCTGGATCGGTCTTGGCATTCAGACCGCCTTGGCTTTTGTCGGCGGTGCCGGTTGTTCCATGCTCTGTGGCTTCATCGGCATGAAGGCGGCTACCCGTGCCAACGTGCGGACTACTGAGGCCGCCCGTGCCCAGGGGCAAGCTGCTGCCCTGCAGGTTTCCTTTAACGGTGGTGCCGTTATGGGTCTTGCTGTTGCTTCCCTCGGCCTGGTTGGAGTCGGGATCGCTTTTATCCAGTTCGGCGGTGATCCGACTACCGTTCAATACATCAATGGCTTCGCCATGGGTGCTTCTTCGATTGCCCTCTTTGCCCGCGTCGGCGGCGGTATTTATACCAAGGCGGCTGACGTCGGCTCCGACCTGGTTGGAAAAGTCGAAGCTGGTATTCCCGAAGACGATCCCCGCAACCCGGGTGTTATTGCCGATAACGTAGGTGACTGCGTCGGTGACACCGCTGGCATGGGTGCCGACATTTTTGAATCCTATGTCGGCTCTATTATCGCGACTATCGCCATTGCCGCTGCTGCCAGCCCCGAACTGCTGGCCAAAATCGGTTCTTCTTCTGCGGCCAGCACCGATGTCATCGCCAGCGCCCTGTTCCTGCCGCTGGGGCTGGCCATGGTCGGCCTGGTTTTTTCGGTGGTCGGTATCTGGTCGATGAAAAAACTCAGTGGCATGGATCCTGCGAAGGCCCTGCATTACACGACTTTTGTCGCCGCGGGTCTTTTTCTTGTCGCCGCTTTGTTTATTGTCCTGTTCTCCAGCCTTAAGTTCGGCGTCTTCCTGGCGATTCTCGTCGGCACCCTGGCCGGTATTGCTATCGGCCAGATCACTGAGTACTATACGGCTCGTGGGCCGGTAACCCGGATTGCCGAAGCGAGCAAAACCGGCCCTGCTACCAACATCATTCACGGTCTGGCTGTTGGCCTTGAAAGCACGGCGGCTCCGATTCTCATTATCTGTGTCGCCATCGCGGTGGCCAATGGTACCGCCGGTCTCTACGGTATCGGCATTGCCGCTGTCGGCATGCTGGCCACAGTTGGTGTGACCATGACCGTTGATGCTTACGGTCCGATTGCTGACAATGCCGGCGGAATTTCGGAAATGGCCGGTCTTGGAGAAGATGTTCGTAAGATCACTGACGGTCTTGATGCCATCGGCAATACCACCGCCGCCATTGGCAAGGGGTTTGCTATCGGCTCAGCCGCCCTGACCGCCCTGGCTCTCTTCTCGGCTTACGCCACCACGGTCAAACTCGAAACGATTAACCTGATCAACCCCATGGTGGTTATCGGTCTGCTCGTTGGCGGCGTGCTGCCGTTCTTCATTGGCGCCTTGACCATGACCAGCGTTGGTCGCGCAGCCGGCAAGATGGTCGATGAAATCCGTCGCCAGTTCCGTGAAATCCCGGGCCTGCTCGAAGGCAAGGAGGGCGTTAAGCCCGAGCCTGAAAAGTGCATCGACATTTCGGCTAAGGCCGCCCTGCAGGAGATGGTTCTTCCTGGTGTCGTTGCCGTTGTCGCCCCGGTACTGATCGGTTTTATCCTCGGCAAGGAAGCTCTCGGCGGCATGCTGGCCGGCGCGACCGTGACCGGTGTTCTGCTGGCCCTGATGATGTCCAATGGCGGCGGCGCCTGGGACAACGCCAAGAAGTTTATCGAAAGTGGTAAACTCGAAGGCGAGAAAAAGGGCGGCGAGGCCCACAAGGCTGCGGTTGTCGGCGATACCGTCGGCGACCCGTTCAAAGATACTTCCGGCCCTTCGATGAACATCCTCATCAAGCTGATGAGCGTTGTTTCTCTGGTTATCGCCCCGCTGCTGGTTTAATCATCCGGGCACATCGTCTGACAAAGGATAGCCGGGGCGTCGTCCCCGGCTATCCTTATTTTGTGAGTTTAAAAATTATGGGTTTCAAGTGCGGTATTGTCGGGCTTCCCAATGTTGGCAAGTCGACCATTTTCAACGCCATAACCTCGGCCGGTGCCGAGTCGGCGAACTATCCTTTCTGTACCATTGAGCCGAATGTCGGTGTCGTGGCGGTCCCTGACCCCCGGCTTGACAAACTGGCTGAAATCGTCAAGCCCAAGGCCATTTTGCCGACGACCATCGAGTTTGTCGATATTGCCGGCCTGGTCAAGGGGGCGAGCAAGGGGGAAGGGCTCGGCAACCAGTTTCTTGGCCACATCCGCCAGGTCGACGCCACCGCTCACATCGTGCGCTGTTTCGAAGATGATAACGTGGTTCACGTGGACGGTTCTGTTGACCCGGTGCGGGATGTCGAGATTATTCAGACCGAACTGAACCTGGCGGACCTCGACACTGTGCAGAAGCGTCTGCAGCGCATCGAAAAGCTGGCCAAGAGCGGCGACAAGAAGAGCCAGGCCGAGCTTGCCGTGTTGCAGACGGTGGAACAATGCCTGGACCAGGGCCGGCCGGCCCGGGCGGCCGGTTTGATCGATGAAGAGCTGGTCTTTATCCGCGATCTGCATCTGATCACCGCCAAGCCGATGCTGTATGTGGCCAACGTCGCCGAAGACGACCTGCGGGGCGAGCATCCCTTTGTGGCGAGCGTGCAGCAGCTGGCTGCAGCCGAAGGGGCGGAGATGGTCATCATCTGCGGCAAGATCGAATCGGAAATTGCCGAACTCGACGAGGAAGGCAAGGTCGAATTTCTGCAGGAGCTCGGCCTGGATGAGTCTGGTCTCGACCGGATGATTCAGGCCGGTTACAAGCTGCTTGGACTGCAGACATACTTTACCGCCGGGGTCAAGGAGGTTCGTGCCTGGACGATCGCGCGGGGAACCAAGGCGCCGGGGGCCGCCGGCGTGATTCATACTGATTTCGAAAAGGGATTCATCCGGGCCGAGGTCATCGCGTTTGATGATTTCGTCCGATGCGGCGGCGAAGCCGGCGCCAAGGAAAAAGGGCTGATGCGGCTCGAGGGCAAAGAGTACGTTGTTGCGGACGGCGATGTTATGCATTTCCGTTTCAATGTCTGATCGGAAAGTCATTGAAATATTCCGTTAGCTGTGATAAGAAGACAAGTTCGTTTATCAGGACGGGTGTTTTTGCACCCACTCCTTGCTCCGGGCCGGTCCGGGGCTACTAACCCAAGAGGAGATTAACCATGCGTACCTACGAAACCATCTACATTGTGCATCCCGAAGTTGTCGGAGACGGCTACACCGCCGTTGTCGACAAGTTCAAGGGGATCCTCGCCGATCAGCAGGCCAGCGTCCTGAAGGTCGATGAGTGGGGAACCCGCAAGCTGGCCTATACGGTCAAGAAGCAGGGGCGTGGCACTTACGTGCTCATGGCTTATGAAGCCGGTTCTACCGTGGTGGCCGAGCTTGAGCGGCGGATGAGAATTGATGAAAACATCATCAAGTTCCAGACCGTCCTGCTCGAAGGCGGTTATCAGGAGCCCGCGTCGGCATCGGAAGACGCTGAAAAAAGCGACGATTCCGACGATTCCGACGATACTGAAGACGCCGAATAACCCATTTCTGCCGAATACTGGAGGATACACATATGAGTTACCAGAATAAACCTTCCCGTCCCGCCACCCCTCGTCGGCGCTTTACCCGTCGCAAGGGCTGCCGTTTCTGTGGCGACAAGACGCTGAAAATCGAGTACAAAGAGATCCGCACCCTGCGTTACTTTATTTCCGAGCGCGGCAAGATCGTGCCCCGGCGTATTTCCGGCAACTGCGCGATCCATCAGCGCAAAATCAACGAAGCAATCAAGCGGGCCCGCAATATCGCTCTGCTTCCGTTTACTGCCGGCCAATCCGTCGACTAGTTGAACACTGCGACTCGGCACCAGAATTCATTAAACGTGGGTCAGCGGGCTGCTTTTCAACTTGCTGGTGCAGTGGCAACGCTGCTACTGCTTTGGGCTGCTGGCGGACTGGGGCCGGCCGGCGTGCTGCTGGCGCTGCTGACGCCTCTGCCTGCCGCGTATGTTCATATGCGCCTGGGCGCATCCGGAGGGGCGGTCGTTCTGCTTTTGACGGCGACCGTGCTGCTGGTTACTGATGGGCCCGTTGGTATTCTGCTGTATATGCTGCAGTTCGGGCTGGCCTCCTTTGTGCTGCCGCTGTTGTTGCGGCGCATGATGCCCTGGGGCCGGGCGATTGCCTGGTCGACGCTGGTCACCCTGGTCGCCGTTTCACTCTTTCTTGGCGGATATGCGGTGCGCTCGTCCCAGTCGCCGGGGGAGCTGGTAGATCATTATGTGCAGTCCGAACTGAGCAAGGTTCTGGCTGTCTACCAGCAGGCTGACCTGACTCCGGCGCAACTTGACGAACTGCAGGCCCTGGCTGGTCGCACCGCCGAGTTTCTGCTGCTCGCCTATCCGGGCCTGGTGATTGCCGCAACGGCGGTTTTGCTGCTGCTGATGGTCTTTCTGCTGGCCAGGTTTTCAAGGGGTCATTACCGGATTGCCGGTGACCCGATCACCCGCTGGAAGGCGCCGGATGTTCTGGTCTGGTTGCTTATCCTGGGAGGCTTTGGCGTTTTTTTCGCCCAGGGCCTGATTTTCAAGGTGGCTGTGAACCTGCTCGCAGTAACGCTTCCGGTGTACTTCCTGCAGGGCTTTGCCGTGGTGGCGCACTTTTTTCAGCAAAGGGGAGTGGCCCCGGCGCTGCGGGTGCTGGGATACATGATGATGGTCATCGTTAATCCGCTGCCGGCAATCATCACCGGAATCGGCATATTCGATTTGTGGGTGGATTTCAGAAAGCCCAAAATTAAAAAGTCTTAGATCTTTTTTGGAGGAGATCAATGAATATCATTCTTACGGAAAATGTGGAAGGTCTCGGGACCATTGGCGATCTGGTCAAGGTCAAGCCCGGCTATGCCCGGAATTACCTGATCCCTGGCGGTATTGCCGTCGAAGCCAACACCCGCAACGTCAAGCAGCTTGAGCATCAGAAGCGCCAGCTCGAGCGCAAGATGCAGAAGCTGACCCAGGCCGCCGAACTGCTGAAGCAGAAGATCGAAGCGGTGACCTGCAGCTTCGCGCATCGCGCCGGCGAAGATGGCAAGTTGTTTGGTTCGGTGACGTCCATGGAAATCGAGGCAAAACTTGCCGAGGCCGGGGTCGAAGTCGACCGCAAGAAAATCCAGCTCGTCGAGCCGATCAAAGCTCTTGGCAACTTTGAAGTGCCGGTCAAATTGCAGGCCGGTGTCATCGCCACAATAAAGATTACGGTTGTTGCTGCTGAATAATCTGTTTTCCTGGCGGAGCCCCTGAGGGCTCCGCCAGGACTCACCGGAGTTTCTCCCCGCATGGCTGACGCACCCTCGCATCGCCTTCCGCCCCAGAGCCTGGAAGGTGAAATGTCCGTGCTCGGCGGCGTTCTTCTCGAAAACGAGGCCTTGAACAAGGCCCTTGAAATCCTGCGTCCGGAGGATTTCTACCGGGAGAGCCATCGCAAGATCTTTAACGCCCTCATCGAGCTTTCCGAAAAAGGCGAGCCCGCCGACCTGGTTACCCTGACTGCCGCCCTGCAGAAACGGGATGATCTCGAAGCGATCGGCGGCATGGCCTATCTCGCCACCCTCGTCGATTACGTTCCCACCGCTGCCAACATTGCCTACTATTGCCGGATGGTCAAGGAAAAGGCCCTTTCGCGCAACCTGATCCATGTCGCCACTGAGATCGCCACCCGCGGTTATGAGAGTACCGATGTTGAGGCCGATCTGGACTGGGCCGAAAAATCGATCTTTGAAATAGCCGGCTCAAAGTCTAAGGCCTCCTATTTCTCGACCCGGGAGATCATGAAGGACACCTTCAAGGCCATCGAGAAGCTCTATGACCGCAAAGAGCTGGTCACCGGGGTTCCGACAGGATATAACGATCTCGATGTGATGACGGCCGGACTGCAGGGGGGGGACCTGATAATCATCGCCGGTCGCCCGTCGATGGGCAAGACCGCCTTTGCGCTGAATCTCGTCGAGCATGCTTCCTTGCGGGCCGAGAAGCCGACGCCTTCGATCATTTTTTCGCTGGAGATGGGCAAGGAACAGCTGGTGCAGCGTATGCTTTGTTCGGTTTCCCATGTCGATGCCAGCCGCCTGCGTACCGGGCATCTGGGCGACTCGGACTGGCCTAAGCTGACCAACGGTGCCGGCCTGCTCAGTGAGGCGCCGATCTTTATCGACGACACGCCGAGCATCTCGGTACTGGAACTGCGGGCCAAATCCCGTCGGCTCAAGGCCGAACACGATCTTGGCCTGATCGTTATTGACTACCTGCAGCTGATGTCGGGGAAGAACGCGGAAAGCCGGCAGCAGGAAATCTCGGAGATCTCCCGTTCATTGAAAGCGTTGGCCAAGGAACTGAAAGTCCCGGTGATTGCCCTTTCGCAGCTCAACCGGTCACTGGAAAACCGTACCGACAAGCGGCCGATCATGGCGGATTTGCGCGAATCTGGTGCGATCGAGCAGGATGCCGACGTCATCATGTTTGTCTACCGGGACGCGGTCTACTGTGATGCCTGCAAGCAGCGGGATAATTCCTGCGACAAGGGGCATGCGAAGGATGCCGAAGTTATTATCGGCAAGCAGCGTAACGGCCCGATCGGAACCGTTAATCTGACCTTTCGTGGTGAGTATACCCGCTTCGAAAACCAGAGTAAGCGAGAAGATTCCTATTGATTCACGAACAATAAAAAAGCCCCGGAGGCGACTCCGGGGCTTTTTTTTTATTCTTTTTTCAGGTCAATTTCCAGGGTCTGGATTTTTTTTCGCAGGGTATTGCGGTTGATGCCGAGGATCTCGGCGGCCCTGACCTGGTTGCCGCGGGTTTTGTCCATGACAATGTTGATCAGCGGGCGTTCCATCTGGTGCAGAACCATCTCGTAAAGATTGTCCAGTTCCTGCACGTTCATCTGTGAGAGCGAACAGTGCAGTTTGTGGGCAATGAGCGACTCCAGCGATTCATCGTTGTCCGAAGCGCCGCTTTCCGGTTCCAGGATCGGAAAATCCTCCGGCGTCAGCAACTGGTTGGGGGAAAGCAGGGCCGCGCGCTGGATCGAATTCTCAAGCTCTCTGACATTGCCCGGCCAGCTGTGTTTTTGCAACAGAGCCATGGTGTCGGCGGTACAACCCCTGGCCGCCACGCCCTGTTCATTGTGCATGCGCTCGAGAAAGAATTCAACCAGCAGCGGAATGTCATCGGGCCGTTCCCGCAGGGCCGGCAGGGAAATCGGCACGACATTGAGCCGATAATAAAGGTCTTCCCGGAATTCCTTGGCCTTTACCTGCTCCTTGAGATCCTGGTTGGTGGCCGCGACGATGCGGACATTGACCGGGATGGTTGTGCTGCCCCCGGTTCGGGTAATTTCCTTTTCCTGCAGGACGCGCAGCAGTTTGGCCTGCAGCTCTAGCGGCATGTCACCGATTTCGTCGAGGAAGAGGGTGCCGCCGTCCGCCTGTTCGAACTTGCCGGATTTGCGCTCGGTGGCCCCGGTGAAAGCCCCTTTTTCAAAACCGAAGAGTTCGCTTTCAAGGAGTTCTCTGGGGATGGCGGCGCAGTTAAGGGCCAGAAAGGGCTGGCCGAGCCTTGGGCTGTTGAAGTGGATAGCTCGGGCGACCAGTTCCTTACCGGTACCCGACTCGCCGGTGACCAGCACGGTCACGTCGGAGGGAGCCACCTTGCCGAGGACCTTGTAGACCTCCTGCATCGGCCGGCTCTTGCCGATAATCGTCCGGTCGAGCTGATAGTGTTCTTTCAGTTCATGCTTGAGGCGCTGAACCTCTTCGCTGACATCGGTTGCCTTGTTGGCTTTGAGGATGATGGCATCGAGGGCGTCGAGGTCAAAGGGCTTGGTGATGTAATCATAGGCCCCGCGTTTCATGGCTTCCACGGCATTTTTCATGGTCGATTCCGCGGTCATGATGACGACCAGCAGGCCGGGGTACTCTTCCTGTATCCGGTTCAGCAGGTCGAGGCCGGTGATGCCGGGCATCTTGATGTCCAGAACGGCCAGGTCGAACTTTTTTTTGCGGATCAGCTCGAGGGCTTCTGTGCCATCGGCAGCCAGTTCGACAGCGTAGCCCTGCTTGCTCAGGGCCTTGGAGAGCACCCAGCGGATGCTCTCTTCATCATCGGCGACAAGAATGCGATGAATGGACATGGTGGGACCTTTCCTGGTTCAGATGTTGCCGGCCTGGGGAGATTCAGGCTTGTCGGTATGGAGCGGCAGCGAGACGGCAAATACCGTTCCCTCGCCCGGCAGGCTGTCAACCTTGAGAAAACCATCGTGTTCGCTGACGATC
The DNA here is from genome assembly GCF_041583255.1 of Trichloromonas sp. NCBI lineage: Bacteria > Pseudomonadati > Thermodesulfobacteriota > Desulfuromonadia > Desulfuromonadales > Trichloromonadaceae > Trichloromonas > Trichloromonas sp. Next base: position 18,574 of record NZ_JBFHGD010000032.1, read on the forward strand.
TTCTGACAGGTCGCCAGGCCGAGGCCGCTTCCTTTGTTTTTGGTCGTATAAAAGGGGGTGAAAATCTGTTCCAAGGTCTCCGGATCAATTCCCCGGCCGTTGTCCCGGATCTCGATCACGATCATCGGCACCGGCCGGCTGCCTGGTTTGTTCAGGTGATAGTCCGGCGCCACCTTGGTCGAAACGGTAACCTGTCCATGTTTATCGATCGCTTCGGCGGCGTTCTTGATGAGATTGAGAAACAGCCGGGTCAGCAGGTTTTCATCGCCGCGCAGGGGAGGGATGCTGGGGTCGAGATCCAGGTGAAATTCGATTTTTTCGCCCCGGTGGGCTTCCTTCTGAAACAGCACGATGTCGCCCAGGACTTTGGCCAGGTTGACCGGCGACCACTGCGGCGGGCGGGGGCGGGCCAGGTCCATGAGTTCTTCAATGATACCGTTGACCCGTTCGACTTCGCGGATCATCACGTCGGTGTATTCCCGCAAGGGGCTCTGCTCGGAGAGTTCCATGGCCAGCAGCTGGGTCGCTCCCTTGATGCCGCCAAGAGGATTTTTGATCTCGTGTGCGAGGCCGGCCGCCAGGGTGCCAAGGATCGACAGCCGGTCCGCTCGCCGAACCGCCTTTTCCAGGTCGCGCACCCGGGACAGGTCGCGGATGATGAGAACCACCCCTTCTGGTCTGCCGGCGTCGGTATACAGGGGCGATACCGAAACACTGACCGGCAAGGGGGGCGCGTTCGGTCGCTTGAGCAGCAGATCTTCATGATCGGAGATCGAACGCCCCTCATCGAGCGCAGTTGAGACCAGGTACAGCAGGTTTTTCTGGCCGAGAAAGAGGTCCTGAAACGGTTTTTTTAGTGCCTGCTTTTCCGAAAACCCGGTATAGGCTTGTGCCGCCGGGTTGAACAGGGTGATCTGGCCCTCATGGTTGAGGGCGATGACAGCCCGATCGATATTTTCGAGAACCCGGACATACAGTTGGGCATCGAGCTCGGCAATTGTCTTCATTGCAGTTCGCTTTCGACGACGGCCTGCGCCGAATGGAAAAAATCGATGGAAAGCTGCTGTAGTTCGGTTACGGATTGCGCCCGATTGACGGCAGCGCGGAAGGCCGCGGCCCCCTCCAGTCCCCGTGAATACCAGCAAAGGTGCTTGCGCATGTCGAGCAGGGCTTTGCGGGGGCCATAGGTCTGAACGTAAAGTGCAAGATGCTGCTGTGCCACTTCGAGGCGATCGACCGGCGTCGGCGGGGGCGGCAGCGGCAAATCGTCAAGCAGGGCCTTGATATCCCGCAGCAGCCAGGGGTTGCCGTAGCCGCCGCGGCCGATCATGATCCCGTCACAACCTGACTGCTTCAGCATCGCCAGGGCGTCTTCGGCAATGAAAATATCGCCGCTGCCGATCACTGGAATCTTGATAGCTTCTTTTAGCAGGCGGATATGTTCCCAGTCGGACTGTCCGCTGAACCCCTGGCAGCGGGTGCGCGGGTGCAGGGTGATGGCATCTGCGCCTTCCGCCTCGGCGATCCGTGCTGTTTCGATGAAGTTGACGGTCTGTCGATCCCAGCCGGAGCGGATTTTGACCGTCAGCGGTCGCGACGTTACCCGCCTGATGGCGGCGACAATCTGGCCGATTTTGTCCGGCGTGCGCAGCAGGGCGCTCCCCGCGCCTGCGCGGACCACCTTTTTTACCGGACAGCCGAGGTTGATGTCGAGCAGATCGCCATCCTCTTCAACCAGCGCTGCCGCCCGCGCCAGTACCTCTGCGTCATCACCGAAAAGCTGGATGCCCAGGGGCCGCTCGTCGGAAGCGGAGGTCAGCAACTCCCTGGTCCGGCGCCCCGAATGGATCAAGCCGTTGGCGCTCACCATCTCGGTGAAGACCAGTCCGGCCCCGAATCTTTTCATGATGCGGCGGTACGGCAGGTTGGTGATCCCGGCCATCGGGGCCAGCCATATATTGTTGGTCAATTTGAGCGAACTGATTTTCATGAAATGCTGTTTCTGTTGCATAAATTTTATGCATTCTAGCATGGTGAACAAAAAAGACAAAATGAAAAACAGCTTTTCTGCCCCCCTCTTGGAAAGCATACTGTATACAAAATACTGCTTGACAATTCCGGCCTCAGTTGTTAGAACATACCAAGCGATAATGAGGCTGGGCCAAGATTTCTCGGTTGTTTTGGCCGTATGTCTGCACAGGCTGTATTCAGGTCGAGTGAATGCTTAAAAACCGGGTTTTAATTTGAATTTAGTTTTGTTGGAAAGGGCAGTTAGGCCTGGTGGGCATACCCCATCGCATTTATTTACCAAAGGAGAGAGAAGCATGGCGACACTCAAGGAAGTATTGGCTCAGAAAATCGCAGACCATCGTCCCCGTACCACCAAGCTTACCAAGGAGTTCGGTAAAGTTATCATCGACCAGGTCACGATTGATCAGTGTATCGGCGGCGCCCGCGACATTCGTTCTCTGGTAACCGACATTTCTTATCTTGATCCCCAGGAAGGTATCCGCTTTCGCGGCAAGACCATTCCCGAGACTTTCGAGGCTCTCCCGAAGGCAGCGAATTCCAAGTACCCGACCGTTGAGTCGTTCTGGTACTTCCTGCTGACCGGCGACGTTCCGACCCAGGCTCAGGTTGACGGTGTTGTCGCCGAGTGGAAAACTCGCCAGGTCGTTCCTTCCTACGTGTGGGACGCTATCCGCGCACTGCCCCGTGACAGTCACCCGATGGTCATGCTCTCCGTTGGCATCATGGCTATGCAGAAGGATTCCAAGTTTGCCGCTTTCTATAACTCCGGCAAATTCAACAAGATGACCGCTTGGGAGACCGTTTATGAAGACTCCAGCGACATCGTTGCGCGTATTCCGGTTGTCGCCGCCTTCATCTACAACCTGAAGTACAGAAGCGATTACCAGACCCCCATCGATCCGAAGCTGGACATGGGCGCCAACTTTGCGCACATGATCGGCCAGAGCGAAGAGTATAAGGACGTGGCCCGGATGTACTTCATCCTTCACTCCGACCATGAGTCCGGTAACGTTTTGGCTCACACG
>NZ_JBFHGD010000033.1:0-21622 GCF_041583255.1 Trichloromonas sp.
CCCGTTTTGGGACAATTTATAATCACCGGGCGCTCCGAGCAGGCGGCCGACCACGCTCCAGAACGGGGTCTCCAGCATCTCGGCCCGATGATAGAGGCTCTTCTTCAGGCGGGCCAGGCGCTGACCGGCAACCATGCGCAGCTCTTCGAAGCTGTTGCCGTCGGCCGGAAAGGCGGCGGAGCGAAGGAAAACATCAATATTATGGCTCTTTTTCAGATCACAGACCGTGAGTTTGCCCTTGAGCGCCTTACGGATCCGCTTCTGTGCCACCAGCGATCCCCAGTAATCGGTTTCGGGGAGCAGCAGGTAGTATTCATCCGGTCCGGCCATGGCCATGATATCCGCATCACGCAGGGCGGAATTGATCGTTTCGATCACGCGGCTCATGGCTTCTTCCAGTTCCCGGTTGCGGAAACGGCTGGCCAGTGCTTCATAATTGTCAATGGTCAGTTTGATGAAAGAGAGGTTGCGCCCGTAACGGCGGGCCTTGTTCAGCTCTTTTTCCGCATGATCGTAGAAGAAGGCCATCTTGTAGGCCTCGCCGCGGGGAACGCGCAGGATATTCTGCTCGAGGCTTCGCAACAGCATCACATTATTGAGGGCACTGGCAGCGAAGTCGCCGATCATGGACGCCACCTTGACATCTCGGCGATTGAAGGTGTCCCTCCCGGCCGGCGCCTCGATGCGAATCAATGCCAGCGGGTCCATGCCGGCCATCAGCGGCAGCCAGAGCGCCGCCCCCTGATCCATGAGTACCGCATCGCCGGCCAGCACCAGGCGGCGTTCCGCCTCACTGAGAGCAAAGGTCTCTTCTCCCGCGGCGATCTTGACCAGCCCGCGCCGGCAGCGCAGCCGATACAGCTGGCCACCGAAACCAGGCAGCCAGAGAATGCCGCCCTCGGCATGCAGCAACTCCATGAGGGTATCAAGAATCAGGTCGCCGAGGCGATCAAGATCGTGCACCTTGAGAAAGCCGAGACACTTCTGGTAATAGGCGAGCGTCAGGTTGTACTCGAGATTCTCGTCAAGGAGCTTCTTGTGCTCGAGGCGCTGGGACTGGCGAAAGAGAACCTTGTTGACCAGCAGAAGGAATTCATCGGGGTTGATTGGCTTGAGGATATATTCGGTGACCCCGCGCTTCATCGCATCGACCGCGGCGGCGACGTCACTTAGGCGGGTAACGACCACCACTTCCTGGGCAGGGTTGAAGCGCTTGATGAGATCGGTGATATCGTCGCGCCCCGCCTCGACCTGCAGCTCGGTGATCACCAGGTCAAATTCTTCTCGGCGCAGACAATCGAGGGCATCCTGGCCGTTGGCCGCGGTTCGCACGTAGTAGCCGTCGGCCCCGAGCAGCTCCTGGTAGAGGGTCCGTGACTCCGGTTCGTTGTCTATTGCGAGTATGCGTCCCTTGGCCATCAGAATACCGTCACAGAATCGGGTTGCGGAAACTCAGTGATCCAGCCGTTCACCAAGATGGGAGTTGCGGAAGACCCGGGTGATCCGGACCGGCACGATCTGCCCGGCCAGGCTGCGGTCGCCGTCGAAGTTGACGATGCGGTTCCAGCGGGTGCGGCCGAAAACCTGCCCGTTCCCCTGGCGGCTCTCCCCTTCGACCAGCACGTCGAGCACCTGCCCGAGATCGGCATCGCGCCAGTCGCGTGCGATCTCCTCCTGCAGGGCCAGAAGCCGGTCGAAGCGCGCCTGCCTGGCCGCGGGAGCCAGGCTGTCCGGAAGCTCGGCCGCGGCCGTCCCCGGACGCGGGGAGTAGATAAATGAAAAGACATCCGCGTAACGAACCTGGGACATCAGGGACAGGGTCGCCTCGAAATCCTCTTCAGTTTCACCGGGAAAGCCGACGATGATATCCGAGGTCAGGCGGATGTCGGGACAGACCGTTTGCAGGCGGCGAACCTTTTCAAGGTACTGGTCCCGGCTGTAGCCGCGATTCATCATCTGCAGGATACGGTCGGAACCGCTCTGCACCGGCAGGTGAATATGGTTGCAGAGCTTTTTCAGCGAACCGAAGCAGTCGATCAGCTCGTCGGAGAGATCCTTGGGGTGCGAGGTGGTAAAGCGGATGCGCTCAATCCCTGCGGTGGCGTCGATCTCGGCCAGCAGCCGGGCAAAGGAGATTTCACCCTCCCCCTTGCAGCCGTAGGAGTTGACGTTCTGACCGATCAGGGTGATCTCCCGAACGCCGACGGCGGCCAGCTCCCTGACCTCGTGCAGAACTTCAGCGCTCGGACGGCTGATTTCGCGGCCGCGCACATGGGGCACCACGCAGTAAGAGCAGAAATTATCACATCCCTGCATGACGGTGACGAAACGAGTCACCGAGTCTCCAGCCGTGCGAACCGGAAAGAGCTGCAGCCGGGTTTCCTGATCGAGAAATTCAGTTTCGTGGCAGCGCACCCGGTTGCTTTCCACCGCCTGAACCATCTCGGGCAGCTTGTGCACGTTGTGGGTGCCGAAGACCAGGTCGAGATAGGACAGCTTCTCGAGCAGCTTCTCCCCCTCCTGCTGGGCAACGCAGCCGCCGACGCCGAGAATCAGTGCCGGATTTTCATCCTTGAGCGGCTTATAGCGGCCCAGATGACCATAGACCTTGCGCTCGGCCTTGTCGCGCACCGCACAGGTATTAAGCAGAATCAGATCGGCATCGCCGGGCTGCACAACCTGCCGGTAACCGATCCCCTGCAGCAGATCAACGATCCGCTCCGAATCAACCACATTCATCTGGCACCCGAAGGTCTCCAGAAAAAATCGCTTTTCCATGTACACTAGAATACGTCCTTTTCCCGTTTAATACAGCCCGGATAGTACCCGGATGCACCAGGAAAAGTCAAACGATAAAGCGTGCCGCGGATTCGTATCAACCGAAGCGGAAGCGGCCTTTTACAAGAATCAGAGCGCCCTCATCGACACCTCGTGGCCATTGTCAATCAGCGCCGCCTCCAGCATTGCGGTGACCTGCTGCGGATATTCAATCGCAATGAAGACCAGGCTCGATCCGGTACCGAGGGCAGAGACCCGCAGGGTCGCCAGTTCGGCGCCGAGCGGCTTGACCTGGAAACCGGTCAGTTCAGCCAGCGCGAAGGTGTCGATCCGCTGGCGCAGCAGGCCCCGCTGCGCCAGCAGTCGGCGGTCGGTAACGGCATAGTACACGTGTTCCCATTCCACCCTGGCCAGCAGGACATGACCAACCCCGAGGTACAGGCCGATGAGCACAAAGGGAATCGGTATCCAGGCCAGCCAGGGCAGATGGTAAACCGCCGCCAGCTGCACACCAACCATCTGCCAGTAAGCCGAAATAAGCAACAGCAGCAAACCGACCAGTGAATGCACCCAGTTGCGAAAAACAAAAGCGCGCGGTGCCGGACGGCCCTGCCAACGCAACAACTCCCCCTCTTCCAGGCAGGGTTTCCAATCCATCATTTTCCCTCCAGCAAACGCGCCCGTTCGGCGGCCGACCTGCCGAGCCGGCCATTGGGATCGGCTGCGGCAACGGCATGGTACTGTTCAAGAGCTTTTTCTTTTTGCCCGGATTTTTCGTAGGCCTCGGCCAGCAGGTAACCTCCCTGCAGCGACGGCAGCAGCACCATGCTCGTTTCCAGTTCAGCGACCGCCCTGTCGGCCTGCTTCTGCTGCAGATAAACGTAGCCGAGCCCGAGCCGGGAGAAATAGTAGCGCCCGTCCAGCTGCACCGCCCTGGACAGGTGGATGCGGGCCGCGCCGAGATCGTCCGACTGCAGGTAAGCCATCCCCAGCCCTGAAAGGATCAGGGCCTCGTCGGGCGCCGCCGCGGCCGCCTGCAGGTAAACGGGGACTGCGGCCGCCAGCTTGTCTTCCCGCTCAAGGCGCCGGGCTTCGTCGTAAAGATCGTAGGCCGCCCGGGTCTCGCGCAGGCGCGCCGTCGCCTGCTGCAGTTCTCTACGGCCCACCAGGGCACCGGGAGCCGCGGCTGCAGAGGAGTAACGACTGCGGATGTATTCCCGGTTGGCGTCCAGGCGCTCCCTGGAAAAGGGGTGGCTCCGGAACAGGCCGCCCACCCAGTCGGGTTCGGCGCCCCCTTCGAGCTTGCGGTAGAAAAACTCCTGCAGCTCGATCGCACCATTGGGGTTGTAGCCGGCCCGCACCATGTAGTCGATGCCGAGCCGGTCCGACTCCCGTTCCTGGTCGCGACTGTACGATCGATCGAGAAGCCCTGCCGCCAGCCCCCCGGCCTGCCGGGCCAGGGGACCCAAAGAGGAGGAGCCGGTCGCCCCCGTCAGGACGATCAGCCCGAGGTCGTAGAGTGCGCCCCGCTGCATCCCCTGCACCGAATGACGGGCATCGACATGGGCCACTTCGTGCCCCAGGACCGACGCCAGCTGCGACTCGTTATCCAGGTTGACCAGCAGCCCGCGGGTAATGGCGATGAAACCGCCAGGGAGCGCGAAGGCATTCGGGGTCGAATCATTGACGACCTTGAACTGGAAAGGCAGGCTGGAGCGCGACCCCTGCCTGGCCAGGCGCAGACCGACCCGGTTGACATAATCATTGAGGGCGGCATCCGGATAAACTCCCCCCATCTGCTGCTGAGCAGTCGGGAAGGCTTTCTGGCCGAGCTCCACTTCCTGCTGCTCCGAAACCTGGAACAGGGCCAGCTCATTGCGGCCGGTTACCGGATTGACGGCACAGCCGGAAAAAAACGTGGGCAAAACCAGCGCAGCGATAAGCAAGAGGCGGATTCTGAGCATAAAACCTCCCTGAGAAAATATAGGTAAATGCCTAAAAAGTCTACTATGGATGTCTGGGTCCGACAATAAGCGGCGAGGAAAGAAACCCGCCGCTCAATTTTATACTGGCTTTTACGACGGACAATCGATATATTTGTAAGGTTTTGCCAAACCAACCAACACCTCAGCATATTTACTTGTATAGGAGCAATAGTCACACGTCATGTCAGAGAACATTCGCAACATCGCAATTATCGCCCACGTCGACCACGGCAAAACCACCCTGGTCGACGCCATGCTCAAGCAGTCCGGAGTCTTTCGTGAGAACCAGGCTATCACTGAACGGGTGATGGACAGCAACGACCTGGAGAAGGAACGGGGAATCACCATCCTCTCCAAAAACCTTTCGATCCACCACGGCGGCCTGAAGATCAACATCGTCGATACCCCGGGACACGCCGACTTTGGCGGCGAGGTCGAGCGGATCCTGAAAATGGTCGACTCGGTACTGCTGCTGGTCGACGCCTTCGACGGCCCCATGCCGCAGACCCGTTTCGTACTGAAGAAATCCCTCGACCTCGGCATCAAGCCGATCGTCGTCATCAACAAGATCGACCGCCCCGGCGCCCGCCCCGAGGAAGTGGTCGACATGGTATTTGACCTCTTCTGCGAACTCACCACCAACGAAGAGCAGCTCGACTTCCCCATCGTCTACGCCAGCGCCAAGAGCGGTTACGCCAAGCGCCACCTGGCCGACGAATCCAGCGATCTCGAGCCCCTCTTTCAGATGATCGCCGACCGCGTGGCACCGCCGGTAGCGGACCCCAACGCCCCCTTCCAGCTGCTGGTTTCCAGTATCGCCTACAATGACTACATCGGCCGCATCGCCACCGGGCGCATTGCCAACGGCCGCGTCAAGGCCGGCGAGTCCATCGCCCATATCAACAAGGACGGCAAAATCAGCAGGGGCCGCATCAGCAAGCTGCTCGGCTACGAAGGGCTCAACCAGGTCGAGGTTGCCGAGGCGATCGCCGGTGACATCGTCACCATCGCCGGCTTCGAAGAAGTCAGCATCGGCGAGACCCTCGCCAGTTCTACCGATCCGATCGCCCTGCCCTACATCGCCATCGACCAGCCGACCCTGTCGATGAACTTCATGGTCAGCGACTCCCCCTTCGCCGGCAAGGAGGGGAAATACGTCACCTCCCGCAACATCCGTGACCGCCTGATGAAGGAGCTGCGCACCAACGTCTCCCTGCGCGTGGACGACACCGACAACACCGACACCTTCAAGGTCTCCGGACGCGGCGAACTGCACCTGTCGATCCTCATCGAGAACATGCGCCGGGAGGGCTTCGAGCTCTCCGTCTCCAAACCCGAGGTCATCTACCAGACGATTGACGGGGTTCGCTGCGAGCCGATGGAGTACCTGGTCATCGACGTTCCCGAAGAGCACCAGGGGACGGTCATCGAGAAGCTCGGCACCCGCAAGGCCGAGATGGTCTCCATGCAGCCGATGAACGGCGTCAATCGCCTCGAATTCGTCATCCCGGCCCGCGGCCTGATCGGCTTCCGCACCGAGTTCCTCACCGACACCCGGGGAACCGGCGTGATGAACCACACCTTCCACGAGTACTCCCCTTACAAGGGCCCTATCAGCGGCCGGAAGAATGGTGTTCTCATTTCCGTCGACACCGGCGAAACGGTCTCCTACTCCCTCTTCAACCTGCAGGAGCGCGGTATCCTCTTCGTCGGTCCCGGCACCCCCGTCTACGAGGGAATGATCGTCGGCCAGCACGCCAAGGATAACGACCTGGTGGTCAATGCCTGCCGCGGCAAAAAATTGACCAACGTCCGCGCCTCGGGTACCGACGAGTCGACCAAGATCTCGCCGCCGACCATCCTCACCCTGGAGCAGGCGCTCGAGTACATCGCCGACGACGAACTGGTCGAAGTTACCCCCAAGTCGATCCGCCTGCGCAAAAGGTATCTTGACGCCAACGATCGCAAAAAGCATGAGAAGCTGCGCAAATAGCGCCAGCTGAATTCGGATCCAACTAAAAAAGCCCCGTAATCCGGGGCTTTTTTTTATGCAAAAGCGCTCAGAGCGTTTTTTGCTGCGCCAGCGAAGTGACCGCGGCGACAATCCTCAGCGCCAGCCTTTCCCCGATCGCCTGTGAATCGGCCCGTTCATCGATGGCCGCAAGCTTCGCCCCGCCAGCCCCCTCCCCATCCACCTCGATGCTGGCCACAACGGCCGGCGCGCCGGAAGACTGCTCCGCTGCCGCCACACTCCCCCTGATGCGCAGCCCGGCGGAGAAGGACGGCGCGAGCTTGAGCCCCCGCTCGGCAAAGGCCTTGATCAGGCTGAGCCGCACCGCATCGTTACGATCGTTGCGCAGGCTTATTTCCAGGCCGATCCCGGCAGCGGCCTGGTCGCGGCGCTCGGCCAGCTGACGCTGGGTATAGGCGACAGGCGGAAGCTTGGCGTCGTCGTTGATGCGGCGCAGGCTGGCCGCCAGCTCGCTGCGCTTTGTCGCCAGAGATACGGCCTGCAGATAATGCCCCCAGCGCTGCAGCGAGGACCCGGCCGCCTCGGCGGCCGCCACCTGGCCGAGAATAGATCGCTCAATGGCGGCCAGGGCGGCCGCAAGCGGCTGCCCGGCGCTCTGACGGTCAATCACTGCCAGGGCGTAGAAGGCATCCAGCTCGCGGTCATGCCAGACTTCGGCTATCTTCACCCCCGCAACCGAAAGTTCGCCCGCTGCCGGCTGCCAGCGGAAAGTCTCCAGCAATTCATGCCGGGCCTTCTCTTCGGCGGCCTCGCGGGCCCGGCTGACACCGACAGCCGTCAGGAAGTCGCCGGGGGGATAAGAAGACGCTTGACCGCGGGTCCAGTCGGGCGCCTCGACCGCACAACCGGCAACCAGCAGCAACCACAGCAGATTTGAGCACTTCAACAGAGCACGCAATTTCAACCTCGCAAGAAAATGGCCTTAAACTATCGAAGAAAACAGCCGGCCGAAAAACGACCGGGGACTGTAGTAAAGCATAGCAAAACATGGTATCCATTCAATACCGGAACGGATATTGTCCCTTGTTCGGCGTCAGCCGATCAGGCCGCCATCATAGCAACGGGGAGACACCCATGAACAAAGAACTTTTCGAAGCCCTCCGAATCGGCCGGATCACGATCCCCAACCGCTTTGTCCGCAGCGCCACCTGGGAGGGGATGTGCGATGACACCGGCGCGCCAGCAGACCGGCTCGCCGACACCTATGCCCGACTCGCAGCCGGCGGCGTCGGCCTGATCATCTCCGGCTATACTTACGTCCGTGCTGACGGCAAGCAGCTCCCGGGCAAAATGGGCATCTACAGCGACCGGCTGATCCCGGCACTGCAGAAAGTAACGGCAGCGGTGCACCGCGAACAGGGCCTGACCTTCTGCCAACTGGTTCACGCCGGGGGACAGACAAGCAGCAAGGTCATCGGCACAACGCCGGTGGCCCCCTCTGCGGTAGCCTGCGACAATTTTCCCGAGATTCCCAGGGAGCTCTCGAAAGAAGAGATTGCAGAGTTGGTGAATGCTTTTGCCGACGGGGCCGTTCGGGCCAGGCAGGCCGGGTTTGACGGCATCCAGCTGCACGGCGCCCACGGCTACCTGATCAACCAGTTCCTGTCGCCGCTGACCAACCATCGCCAGGATGAATACGGCGGCGGCCTTGAGAACCGCATGCGTTTTCTCGACCAGGTCACCCGGGCGGTGCGGGCCGCCGTAGGCCCCGACTACCCGGTCACCATCAAGTTGACGGCAGCCGACAACCTGCCCGGGGGGTTTGACCTCGACGAAGCGGTACAGGTGGCCCGGCACCTGGAGAAGATCGGCGTGGATGCGATCGAGGTCAGCTCGGGAACGGCCGCCTCAGGCGCGCTGACCCCGGCCCGGCAGGGGATCGACGCCCCGGCGCAAGAAGCATACAACGCCGACTTTGCCCGCCGCATCAAGGCCGCGCTCGGCATCCCCACCGGTGTGGTCGGCGGCTTGCGTTCCGGAGCCGTGATAAAAGGGCTGCTCGACGGCAACCTGGCCGACTTCTTCGCCCTCTCCCGGCCGCTGATCCGGGAACCCGACCTGGTCAACCGCTGGCGCCGCGATCCCGGCTACTGCGCCACCTGCATCTCCTGCAACGGCTGTTTCAAACCCGGCCTCAAGGGGGAAGGCATCTACTGCGTGCTCGACCGCCCCCCCCGGTAAGATACTTCCTGATCAGCACTAATCTTCCGCCTGGTTCCCTCTCGCTCCGGGAGAGGGAACTGCTTGAAGGCGTGGTGGAAGCTTGATTCCCGTCACCCAATACTCTGATTATCCTGGCAATCGACTTAAATGCCTTGAAATGAGAGACGATTCTTACTATATTGACGCGGTTCCTAAGCCGACAGATTCATACCGACAAGCCAGGAGGATCCGTGGATCAGGAGTTAACTCCCAAGGAAAAAGCCTGCCTGCTCGAAATCGCCCGCCAGGCGGTTATCAGCTGGGTACGTTCGGGCGCAGACTACATCGAGCCCCGCGAAGAGAAGACTCTCAACGTACGCAGCGGCTGCTTTGTCACCATCAAGCAGAACGGCCAGCTCAGGGGGTGCATCGGCAATTTCCAGTCGGAACAGCCGCTGTTCAAGGAAGTCGCCGAAATGGCAAAAGCCTCGGCCACCAAGGATCCGCGCTTCTACCCGATGAAAGAAGCGGACCTCGACAATTTCACCATCGAGATTTCGGTCCTCTCGCCGCTGCATAAAATCGACGATGTCGAAGACATCATTGTCGGCAAACACGGCATCTACCTCGAAAAAGGCTACTACCGGGGCGTTCTGCTGCCGCAGGTGGCCAGCGAACACGGCTGGGACAGAAAGACCTTCCTCAAGCAGACCTGCATCAAGGCCGGTCTCTCGACCGAAGCCTGGAACGCCGAGGACACAGAAATATATATTTTCACCGCCCAGATTTTCGGTGAGGGCAAGTAACCGCCACTCACCGCGCCGCTTCGACAAAAAAGGGACAGCCACTCGGCTGTCCCTTTTCATTTCAACCCGCGGCAAAACCTGTGGTCAATAATCATGCGGAAAGGAGTAATACTTCATGACCATCTCGATCCGCAGCCGGTCATAGGGCGAGACATCGGTGATGCCCAATCCGGCGGCGGCATAATCCTGATTGACCGACTGCCGGCAGCTGCGCACTCAACCGTTGGGGATCTCAAGGGTTACAATGGTTCCGAGGCCGACTTCGCTGTCAACCCAGATCCTCCCGCCATGGGCTTCGACGATGTTCCTGACGATGCTCATCCCCAGGCCGAATCCGGGCACTGCGGTATCCCGGGTATCGGCACGGTAAAACTTTTCAAAGATTCGTCCGGTCTCTTCCCGGCTCATCCCGATCCCCTGGTCGCGCACCGTCAGCCGGGACCAGACTTCATTCTCCTGCTGCAGGCTAACCTCGATAACTCCGCCGCCGGGGGAATACTTGACCGCGTTGGAAAGCAGGTTGTCGAGTACGCGCTCCATCCGCACCCGGTCGACATTCAGCGACACCACAACCGCGGGAAGGTGCAGCTCGATCTGGTGCCGCGGCGAAGCCGCCCGAAAGGTTTCGACCGAGCGGCCCAGCAGCTCGCGGGCGTCGCAGCAGCACTTCTCCAGCTCCAGCCCTTTTCCGGCCTCGATCCGGCTCACATCCAGCAGTTCATCGACCATCCGCGCCAGCGTCTCGGCCTTGCTGTGAATTTCTTCGACAAATTCCCGTTTCTGCTCTGCTGAAAAATCCTGGTCACGCAGAAGTTCGGCGTAACCGAATACCACAGCGAGGGGCGTTCGCAGCTCGTGCGACACCGTGGTCACAAATTCGGATTTCATTTCGTCGAACTTGCGCAGATCGAACGCCATCCGGTTGACCGCATCGGCCAGCTGGCCGAACTCGTCGTTGCTGACCAGGTCAACCTGGGTATTGAAATTGCCTGCGGCAATGGTGTTGACCCCCTGCATCAGCTTCTTTATCGGCCGCGTCACGGCCCGGGCAAAAAAGAGGGACAGGGGCACGAATACGGCGATCCCGAGCAGCGCCAGCCCCGAACTGTAGAGAGTGAAACGATCGATAATCAGCCAGATGACGTCATCGGGGAACCCTTCGGTGACGAGTATTTCAAACAGGGCGTCCCTGAATAAATGGGCAAAGAGACCCCCAATCAGGACGATTACCACGATAAAGCTCATCATGATCTTGTTTTGAATTTTTGAACTCGGGCCGGGCATAGAAAAGCCTTAACAGAACCAGGAGACGCCGAATAAAAACTGGTAGGCAAAAAATGTCAGCAATGCGACGCAAAAACTCGCCAGGGCCATCCAGAACGCCTTGATCCCCTGGTCGCTCAACAACAGTTTAAGATCCGCATTCATGCCGATGGCCGCCATGGCGATGGACCAGAGCAGAACATAGGCGGTCTCCAGCCAGGGCGTCAACTGCCGATGCAGCAACGGAGGCATTGCGATGGAGAGCCAGGTGCCGACCAGCCCGGCCGCAAGGTAAAGCCACAGGGCCAGCGGGAAAAGAACTTTTTTACGAACCAGGCTGGCAAAGAGCGGAATAATTACCACCAGGCCGAGGTAACGCCCCGCCTTGACCAGCAGCGCCAGGTCGCCTAAGGCTTCCGGAGACGCGCCGCGATTCGTGAAGGGCATGTGAATCATCGCTTCCTTGACAAACCCGGTAAACTGCAGCAGCGCCCCGGCCAGCAGGGCGTACTGTTCGCCCGGCAGCTGCAGAAGAGTCCCCAAAAAAGGCAGCACCAGGTAGAGCGCGACAAAAGCAGCAAGCGTGACGGCAAGCAGGGCAATCGAGACGTCATCCGGTTCGCCGTCTATGGACGGGCTGGTCATGGCGATGGCCGACGCGCCGCAGATGGCGGAACCGGTCGCTACCAGGTAGGTGATTTTCGGTTTCTGGCCCAGCAAGCGTCCAAACAGAAGGTTTGAGCCCAGGTAGGCGGCGACCACCAGGAACAGCAGCGGGCCCAGCCCGCTCGGCATGGCGGCGTAGCTGGAAAAATCGAGATTGCTCAGCGCATAGAAAACAATGCCGGCGGGGATGAAAAAGCGGGCCGCCAGCGTGGGACCGATAGCGAAATTCCAGCGCCGGCCCAGCAGCGAGCGGAGCAGGATGCCGCAGCCCAGCGAAAGGACGAGCGGGTCGACCAGAAACGACCCGCTGAGGGTCTGCAGCATGAAGGAGCCTGTCCCGACCAAAACGGCGAGGCAGACGAAAATGACGATGTCGTATTTTTCATTCGGCCATAAATCAGTCATTGAAGTACGAAATCGCCATAAAGGGGAACAAACGGTGGCCGCGAGGGGATTAACAAAACAACAGTAATATACTGGTAAACAGTAAAGGAAAAAACCATGAAAATCATCTAAAAAATCAGACGATCCCGGCGAGAATCTGATCCATGTGCCGCAGCAGCAGGGAGAAATGACCCTCGTCAGGCAGCAGTCGCAACCGGCAGGAACAGAGGCGGGCCGCCAGCCATTCGGCCGTGGCGGGAGGAATGGTACGATCTTTCCCACCCTGCCAGAGGGTAACCGGCAGCGAAATCTGCGCCGGATCGACCCCCCAAACCTCGGCATAGATGGCCATGTCGCAGGCGACACCGCGACGGCCCTGGAGGAAAGCCTGGCGGCCCGAAGCGAGCATGACATCACGAACTTCATCCTGCCGCAGCAGCTGCCGATCGACCGCCGGCGCCGCCAGCGACAGCAGTTTCAGGATCAGGGCCGGACGGCTGCCGACCAGCCGCGCCAGCTGCCGCCCAAGCAGGCGGATGAGTCCTGGGAAGCTGCGGCCGAAGCGGATCGTCGCCCGGATCAGACGGGGCTGGCAGGGGCGGCATGCCGCCTCGGCCAGCGGCCCCAGCGGACAGGCCAGGACAAACCCTTGAATCCGGCCGGGCAGCATCGCCGCGCAGGTGAGCGCGAACGGACCGCCGCCGGAGACCCCCAGAACGCCGAAGTGCGCCAGGCCGAGGGCGTCGGCAAACTGTGCCACATCACCGGGCCAGTCGAGCAGCCTGCGCGCCGGCAGAGGATCCGACAGACCGTAACCGGGACGGTCGACGGCCAGCAGCCGGACTCCCTGTCGACGGGCCGCCCCGTCAGCCAGGCGCGCCTCCAGGCGTGAGCCGGGAAAGCCGTGAAAATAGAGGACCGGTCGCCCCTGCGGATCGCCGAATTCGGCATAACCGAGCCGGCGGCCGTCCGCAAGCCGCAGGGTGCAATCGGCAGGATTGTCGTTCACGGCGCCTCCAGCAGCCCCTTCAGCTTCTCCAGCTTTTCCTTCACTACCGCATCGACCTTCTCCTGGCCGAACATCCAGGAGAGCTGACCGATCATCAAAGTGACATCGGCCAATTCGGAAATGATCTCCGCTTCGCCAACCTTGTCCCGCTTGAAATGCTTGAGTGCCGCGATCAGCTCAGCGCACTCCTCGATGGCCTGGTCATACTGGGCCTCGGTCCCCCATTTTTTCAGGGTCTGCCGGTAAATCGCCTGGTAATCTGTCACATTAAAACCTTTCCAGCCCTTGCTGTTGAAAACTTGGATATGTTAACTTGATCCTGTTCTGCCAACCGGAATCACAGGATTGTCGATGTCTCCGTGCAAATCGCTTTCAATAATCCTTCTGGTCGCGCTCTGCGGCTGCTCCGCCCCACGGCCCACCGTCAGCGACTGGACGCCGCCCCCGCCCGCCGTTGCCGCGCAGCCGAGCCTGCAAAGCCTCGGCTACAGCATCCAGGTCGGCGCCTTCGCCAATCCCGGCAACGCCACCCGGCTCGCCGCCCTGCTGGAGAGTCGCGGCATCGAGGCCTATTCCTTTTTGCACGAATCCGGCCTGTACAAGGTACGCTTCGGTGATCATGCCACTTACGCCGCCGCCCACAGAGAAGCCGAAAGCCTGCAGCAACAGGGGATGATCGACAGCTTTTTCATCGTCCCCCCCGAGGACAACGCCGCTGAAAAGATCCGCCGCAGCGGCCAGGGCGACCTGCGCCAGGAACTGGTCGCCACCGCCCACCGTTTTATCGGCACCCCTTACAACTGGGGAGGGACCAGCGACGACGGCATCGACTGCAGCGGCCTGACCATGGTCACCTACCGGCTCAACGGCCTCAAGCTCCCCCGCGTCTCCCGCGACCAGTTTGCCGCCGGCCGGGCGGTGAACAAGGGCGAGCTGAAAAAAGGCGACCTGGTCTTTTTCGCCACCGGCGGCGGCAGCCGGGTTTCCCACGTCGGCCTCTACATCGGCAACGGCCGTTTCATCCATGCCCCCAGCCGCGGCAAGAGCGTCCGCGTCACCAGCCTCGATCACAGCTATTATCAGAAAACCTTCGTCGGCGCCCGCACCTATCTCTAGAAACGCTGATTGGAAAAGCGGTGATTAGTGATTCGTTGACGGCCAATCACCAATCACCAATCACCAATCACCAATCACCAATCACCAATCACCAATCACCAATCACCGCCCCTACGCCTTCGGGCTGTAATGCCGCTTGAGCCAGCGGCTCAGCCCGTCAAGTCCGGGGAACAGGACCCGCTCGGTAATGTTGGCCTGATCGAGCTTGTCGCGGATCTCCCATTTGAGCTCGGCCGGGATGACGATCTTGCGCCAGATTCCAGGGTGTGCCGCCAGCCAGGAGTCGATCGGCTGCAAGGGGTCGGACATGATGGAGAAAAAAGCAAACTGGTTGACGATGCGGTCTTCCATGGAAGGGGGCTCGAAGAACATGATGAAATCATCCCGCGACAGGCTGCCCAGGTCTCCCAGCGCACGGACCGAATCGGCCAGCATTTCCACGGTAAAGACGTTGGCCCCTTCCCGCTCGAGGGCGCTGCGCAGGCTGCCGGGGAGCATCTGGTGGGCCTGCACGTAATTGACCGCCCAGATCACCCCGTCGAGATGGATCTTCTCGATGTTGGCGGTGGCGAAGTGCATGGCGACAAAGGGCGAGTAGGTCCAGTCCAGCAGGCGGGTCGGCAGGCCGAAATGCTGGGCCACCGACAGCCAGTGCCAGGTCGAATCGCCGCCGGCCACCGAGCCGTGGGCGTATTTTTTGAAATTGCGCAGGATGTGCTTCTCGATCTCGACGAAGTTGCCGCCGAGCCGGATCAGGCTGGTCACCAGCGGATAGCTGGCATCGGACAGACCGCGAAAAGCGTTGCGGGAACGAAACCGGCCCAGGTGGGGGCTCCACGAATCGCTGAACAGTTCGTCCTGCAGCTGGTTCCAGCTTTCGATACGTACCTCATTATCCGCCATAAACCCTCCCTGGCTCAGTCAGTCGCCTGACGTCCCCTTGCGCTGCTCCTGAGCGATGAATTCCAGAACCGGCAAGCCCTCGATGTACAGCTCTTCGATCACCCCCATGCCCTTGCGCACCCGGACCAGGACATAGGCGTCCCGCTGCTGCTGGCGGCTGTGCTTCCAGTACGCCCGTTCGATTCCCGGCGCGATCGACTCCTCGGCGTAATAGCGATCGAAGGGGAGCCCAAGCTGCACCCGGTCGGCCTGCTGGTAGCTGACCCGCACCCGCAGGTAATCCCCTGTTTCGGGACAGTCGCGAACCAGCCCGCCGACCCGGACGTAGCCCTGGTCGTCGTTTTCCAGCAGGGCGTAGACCTTTTCACCAGAACGGTAGCTCTCCCCTTCCGCAACCGGTGCCGAGGCCGCCTCCAGGTTAAGCATGACATACCTGCCGCGAAACGGGTCATAGGGATCGACCGGGGCGGTACGGAAGCGGTAAGCGGCGCCTTCTGCCAGCGCCAGCTCGCGGCGTACGATCATCCAGCCCGGCACCGCCAGCTGGGCCAGCACAATAACGACAAAAAAGAGGATGAGCGGCTTTTTCATTTCGCCCCCCTGTTCTTTTTGGCCAGGATGTTGGCCGCCAGAAAACCGACGCCGATCAAAATGAAGAGGACGACGCGCACGGTAAAGGGAAGATCGCTGTCGAAGAAGCGGGCCGCAATCAGCGCGGTGATGATCACCAGCCCGCCGTTGACCTGGATCAGCCGGCCGCTGCGCAGGCCGCTTCGCAGGGTGCCGACCCCGAGCACCGCCAGGTAGATGTTGAAGGCCAGCAGGGCCCCCCCTTCAACATCGAACAGGGCCAGCAGGTAGCAGACCAGCGCCAGCGGCGCGACGGCGGCAAAGAGCAGTCCATCGCGCCGGCCGCTGCGCAGACGTCGCTGCAGCAGCCAGAACGCCAGCCCGACCAGAAGGAGGGTCAGCGTCGACTGCAGCAGCCAGTGCGCGGCCAGCCAGGGATCCTGGGCCCAGAGTTCCGCCAGCCGGTCCCAGTTCGCCCGCCGGCTCCAGGTTTCAAAGGTCAGCAGCAGGGAGAGGACGACGATCCCCAGGCTGCCGATCACGTGCCAGGGGCGCCGCCAGCCGGAGACCTGCTGCGGCCAGCCCGTATCGAACAGGTAAAAGGATGCCAGCAGGCCGCCGTAACCGAGAATCCAGCCGCCGCCCAGGCCCTGTTTGAAAGAGAGGCCATAACCGATGCAGAGACAGATCCCGACCACCCAGAGCAGAAAGGCCGCCCGCGGGCTGCGCGGGTCGCGGCGAACCGTCTGCCAGACAGGGGGCGCCGCCAGGGCTGCCAGCGCCCAGAACCAGAGCTGATTCCCGCTGCCGGCCCAGTCATGGGCCATCCAGGCCCAGCAGCTGATGCCAACCCAATAAAAGGCCACCGGCGCGCTGGCCCGCAGCAGGTACGAAAGCGGCAGACCGAGCAGCATCCAGGAGAGGACGAAGGCTTCGGGATCGCCGGAGATGTGGTAGGTCTGGCCGACCAGGGCGATGGCGGCGCCCACCGCCGCCATCAGGAAGACCGCGCTCCCTTCGCACCAGGCCCGGGAATCCTGCCGGCGCAGCAGCACCCAGCCGACCAGCAGCTGGCCGGCGAGCAACGGCGCGAAGGAGAGAAATGCGCGCAGCGGACGCGACAATTCGGCCCAGTTGTGGGCGAAGACCAGGATGATCCCGAGACCGATCAGGGTCGCCCCGAGAATGCTGCAGATGACCAGGCCGAGCGATGGCCGGCCGTCATCGTCAAGCGCCCCGTAATGATCCTGCAGGCGCTCGGCATCGGCGGCAGTCAACACCTGCCCTGCGACCAGGTTCGGCAGCTCGTCATAAAGCCAGCGGATCGCTTTCTTGCTCATTCCCACCCTCCTGCGGTATTTATGGCACGCGGTAATGAAACAGGCAGACCCCCTGCTCCGGCTGCGCCTCGGGAAAATCCTCTCCGGGCAAATAGCGACCGAGCAGCTCGGCCGAAGGCAGCTGTTCGGCCACCAGGTTTTCGATCAGGCCGGGCGGCAGCCCTGGGCCGTTGCGGCAGGCGATGATATCCGCCCCCGGCGCGAGCAGTTCAGGCAGCCTTCTCAGCAGCTTTGGCCAGTGGCGCTCAGCGGTAAAACTGGCACCCTGGGTCGCCGGCGGATCGCTGATCACCAGGTCGAAGGGGCCCAGCCGCAGCAGCTTGCCGAAACTGCGGAACAGCTCGAGGGGCAGAAAGCTCACCTGGCGGGTGTCGATGCCGTTAAGCCGGTGATTGAACCGCCCCAGCTCCAGGGCCCCCTTGTTCATATCGAGGTTGACCACCTGCCGCGCGCCGCCGGCCAAAGCGGCCACCGAAAAACTGCAGGTGTAGGCGAACAGGTTGAGCACCCTTCTGCCCGCAGCCAGCTTGCGAACCAGCTCGCGGCCGACGGCCATGTCGGGGAAAAAGCCGATGTTCTGCCCCTGCCCCAGCCGCAGCCGGAAGCGCAGCCCGCCCTCGAGGGCATCGACCTCGTCCGGCAGCTCTCCCCATAGCAGCCGGCTCGGCGACTGCGGCAAAAAACGCTCCTGCAGCAGCACGGCGCTGGTGCCGGCGACCTCAAGCCGCAGCAGGGCGGCCAGCTCGTCCAGCCAGGGCTGCGAACGCCGCTGGTAGAGGATGACCAGCAGCACCGGGCCGAAGCTGTCGATGGTCAGCTCCTCGTAGCCGGCAAAACTGTGGCCGCGGCCGTGGAACAGGCGGCGCGCCTCGCCTGCCTGCGGCAGATGGCGGCGGATTTCATCACGAATCAGCTCCATTCATTCTTCCTGTATCACATTAAACAGTTGCCGCAAGCTACCGTATGTACTTCACAAGCAGGATCTAAGCGCAAGGATCCTTCAGGGCCACAGCCCCAAGGCGTCAGCCTGTCAGGCGCGCAGATATTTATCCCGCAGCGCCACCTTGTTGACCTTGCCGACGCTGGTCTTGTCGATCGCGTCGACGAAGCGTACCTTCAGCAGAACCACCTGCTTCGAGACGATCCCCTTGTCGGCGTACTCGCGCACGAAGTGCTGCAGCTCCTTTTTTCCCCATTCCCCGCTTTGCGCACCACAGGGCCAGCGGACGCTCCCCCCAGGGTACGGTAATCAAAGCAGATATTGTCGGCGTAGACGATCTCCTGGTCGGGGTTGTTCACCAGCGGGGCGAGAAGCAGGTTCTTGATCAGCAGCGGATAGCAGTAGGTCGAGTCAGTAGGGGGGATGAGGGTATCGAGCATGGCAGACTCCGGGTGGATATATATTTCAGGGCTGGACAACTGTAAACATCAAGAATATCATCGGATAATGCATACGAAAACAAAAAACAGGACTTTCTCCAGACGAGATTCAGGCTTACTTCCGGGCGGGATCAATAAAGAAATCATGTCAATAAGAGTACTGACGTTCAGCCTGCTGCTGCTGTTGACGGTCACAACCGGCTTCGCCGAAGAGGCTCCGCTGGCGGTCTACCAATTGAAAATTTTCGATTACCAGCTGGGAATGTCCTACGATGAGGCGATTTCGGCGCGGGCCTTTCACTACACCGTCTACCCGGAAGAAAACCGGGCCATCGGGATCATCAACAGCGCCTATATCGAGGATGTGGAGTTCAGTACCTCCGTCTATTTTCACGACGACCGCGTTTTCAAGATCATCGGCAGGTTCGACCCGCAGCATTTTGACGAGGTCACGCAGTCGCTGGTAAAAGCAATCGGCGCAGGAGAGAACCTCTCCAAGACATTCAACGCGCTCAACGGCACCCGGATCGCGCAGCAGCTGTACCAATGGCATTACCCCGGAGCACGCATTTACCTGATCAGCAGCTCGAACAATGTCGAGTTCGCCACCCTCAGCATGATGGATTCAACCTTTACCGAGAGCGAGAAGACACCTTAGGCCGGCTTCTCCTGGGAGCCCCCGCCCCCTCCTTCCCGGGCATGGTGCCGGGCCATGATCCGCAGAAAATTATCGACCAGCCCGGGATTGAGCTGACTGCCCGCCTCCTCCCTGAGAACATTTTCGACGACCATGAAATCCTCGGCCTTGCTGTAAACCCGCTTGGTTCGCAAAGAATCGTAGATATCAGAGATTGCCGTCATCTGGCTGGCGATATTGGGTCGCCAGGAGCCGGCCTTGACCTTGGGATACCCGCGCATGTCGTAGCGCATGTGATGCTCGAAAGCGGTCACCACGGCGAGGCGGGGCACTCCGGGGATATCGAGCAGGTAATGGGCCCCGGTGACCGGGTGACGGCGGATGATCTCCCATTCGGCCTCGCTGAGTTTCCCGGTTTTATTGAGAATCTCTTCGGGGATGAACAGCTTGCCGACGTCGTGCAGCATGGCGGCGATGCCGATGTCATGCAACTGCGCCCCCACGATCCCCATGGCTGTCGCCTGCGCCAGGTTGAGGATGCAGACATTGGTCGAGTGGGTGTAGGTATATTCATCCATCGCCCGCAGCGGCGCCAGGGCGAGGAACGGGTCGGCATCGTTGACAAAAGCATCGATGAAGACGGTGACGATTTCCGAAAGGCCGACCACGTCGAGCCGCTTGCGCTTGCGGACGTTTTCGTACATTTCCATGAACAGGGCCATCTCTTCGGCCGAAACGCCGATTCCGGCCTGCCCCGACGCCCAATCGGCAAGCGAAATCCCCTCGGCGGCGCGGACGCTGCGGACTTCGACCTGGCCCAGGCGGATATTTTCGGAGGAGCAGAGCTCGTTGCCGCCCTTCCCTTTTTTCGCCAACGATTCGATCAGCGACAGCAGTTCGTGCTCGGCGACCTGCCGCCGGATGCGAAGGTGCCCGACCCCGCCGCTCTTAAGCATGCCGGCCAGGCGGGCCGCGTACATGCTGCGTTCCAGCGGGAGCCCGTCGGCAACCAGTTCGTCCTCGATACGGATGATTTTTATTTCCGTATCCGAACCGATCGCATCGACAAGGCTGGCAAGGGCCAGCCGGCACAGGTTTTTGACCTGGCTGTGTGAAATCGGATAAAGGCCGGCCGTGGAAACCGCGGCGGCCAGGTGGCGCATGAAATGCTGCAGGGCTTGGCGACGGTCGGCGCTCATTGGCCACGCTCCTCGATTCGAGACAGGGCGGTTTCGGCGAGACGGGCCAGATCACCCTTGCCGCCGGCAAGGCGCCTGAGCAGTTCCTTCGCCCGCCCGTCGCGATAATGAACCAGGGAACCCACCGCTTCAGCTTTCAGCCGGTTGAACAGCGCCGGGGCCCAGAGGCTGCGCGCGTTGATCACATCCTCGATCGCCGGCAGGGCCGCCGGGTTGCCGATTTCGGCCAGGGCCTTGATGGCGGCGCCCTTCAATTCGAAAACGTCTTCACTCTTCCCCTTGAGGTCGAGAATCCGGGTCAAATCCCGCACTACCTCGGGGCACTGGCTGGCCCCGCAAAGGCGCACGGCATTCAGCTTGCGCTCAACGTCGGGATGTTCCAGTTCTTTCACCAGGTAGCGGTCGGCCCGGGGGTCTTTGAAATGCAGGTAGGTTTTCATGACCTCAAGATGCACCTTGGGGTGGCTTCGCCCCACCAGTGCCCCGATCGCGGTCAGTACCGCGGGATCATCGCTCTGCCGCAGCAGCACCACCAGGTTGCGCACCACGTACCAGCGCCGGTCATGCAGGCGGCCCAGGATCGCCTTTCTGGCCACCTCCCTGAGATCCCCCAGGCAGGCCATGCAGAATCGCCGCATCGCCAGCGACGGTTCCTCGGCAAGCCGGTCCAGCAGCGGCTCGACGAAGGGGGCCCCTACCTGCCGGATCAGACCGCCGATTTCATCGTGCTTATCCTTGCCCCAGAGATCGAGTCCGGCCATCACCTCGGCGACGAACGCCGGCGACGAAAAAAAGAGCAGGGCCTCGTAAGCGATCGGCAGGGTGAAGGGCGGAGACTCCTGGTCAAAGCCGAGCAGCCGCTGGTGCGCCTGGGCCAGCGCCCGGTAGTCGCCGGTTTCGAGAAAATAGACCAGCAGATCCATCAGGTTGCGGCGCATGGAGCTCGCCTGTTCCTCGTCGGGATCGATCATGTCAATCACTTCGAGAATCACGGAGCAAACCTGTTCTTCGACGAAGTGGGTCGCCAGCGAACCCTTCAAATCTTCGATCTGGCGGCTCTGCGGCAGCGCCCCCGACATGGTGGTGGCCACCCACTTGAGGGATTCCTGGTAGGCGGCCGGGACAAAGTTGTCATCCGCGTTCTCGCGAAACAGAACTTTCAGGCGATCCTGAATTTCTCCCGTGGAGACCTTGCGAACCGCCGCCACGTCGCGTTGATGGTCATCGCCATTGCGCTTTCTGGCCATCTGCCCGAGCAGGGTCATGATCGCCTGCGGGACCACGACCTGGTGATTTTCGACCTGGGTGAAGAGATCGAGCAGGGTTTCATGCTGCAGGTTGGAAAGAATCTCCTCGACCAGGTCACTGCGGGAGGCCAGCGAGCGGAACGCGCTGTTGAGAAACTGCTTGCG
>NZ_JBFHGD010000034.1:0-21600 GCF_041583255.1 Trichloromonas sp.
GCCGCTGAAAAAAGAAAACCGCCGGCCGCCCTAAATCGGCGACAGCGGTTCATCATCCCTCTGAAATCTGATTCTTGCCCTTCGCGTTCATTGACCCCTCCGCAAACGCAACAATTTCACATTGATCCGGGCGCAGGAAAAAGTCAACGGATTGCGATGGCAGCTTTCTGCTCAGGCGTGTTCAGGCTCGCCATACTGGCTATAACGCCTTTACCAGTCACTGTTGACTGTGAGGGCGGGCAGCGGCCCTGTTGGCATCACCGGGAGCAAAAAACGACCTGAAAACGAGGCCCGTCCCGCCGGAGGAGATCTCCTGGCGGAATTGAAGAACTGCTGTTTCTTGATATGCTTGGGGAGATGCCGCTGAGGTCAGCCAAATGAATGTTCTTTTGATTTATCCCGAGTTTCCCGATACCTTCTGGAGTTTCAAGCATGCCTTGAAGTTAGCCCACAAGCGAGCTTCCTCGCCGCCGCTGGGACTCCTCACGATTGCCGCATTGCTCCCCCCGCAGTGGAACAAAAGGCTGGTTGACCTCAACGTTGCCCGGCTTACCGACAGAGATCTGAGCTGGGCCGATGCCGTCTTTGTCAGCGCCATGCTGGTGCAAAGGGAGGCGGCCCGTAGCGTCATCGCCCGGTGCCGCGCCGCCGGGGTCCGGATCATTGCCGGCGGACCGCTGTTTACCAGCGAGTATGGGCAGTTCGAGGCGGTCGACCATTTCGTGCTGAATGAAGGGGAGTTGACCCTGCCGCCCTTTCTGGCCGACTTGGCCCAGGGCCAGGCCAAGCGCGTCTATGCGACCGCCGAATTCGCCGATATCCGGAAATCGCCCGTCCCCTTGTGGTCATTGGCGCAGATGCGCCGTTATGCCGCCATGAGTTTGCAGTATTCGCGTGGCTGTCCCTTTCAGTGCGAATTCTGCAACGTGACGGCACTCTTTGGTCACCGGCCCCGCACCAAGGGGACCGACCAGGTTCTTGCCGAACTCGACGGTCTCTACACGCAAGGTTGGCGGGGGAGCGTTTTCTTTGTCGACGACAATTTCATCGGCAATAAAAAACAGCTCAAGACGGAGCTTTTGCCCGCTCTGATCGCCTGGCAAAAGACCCGGGGCGGGCTGTCGTTTTACACCGAAGCCTCCATCAATCTGGCCGATGACCCGCAACTGGCGGAATTGATGGTCGAGGCCGGTTTCGACACGGTCTTTATCGGCATCGAAACACCCAACGAGGCCAGCCTCGCCGAATCGGGCAAGCATCAGAACCAGAGCCGCAACCTGGTTGAGGATGTCAAACGCCTGCAGCGGGCCGGGTTGCAGGTGCAGGGTGGTTTCATCGTCGGCTTCGACAGCGATACTCCAGCCATTTTTCAGAGACAGATCGATTTTATCCAGAAAAGCGGGATTGTCACCGCCATGGTCGGCCTGCTGCAAGCCATTCCGGGGACGCGACTTTACGAGCGCATGCAACGGGAAGGCCGGCTGGTTTCAGACGGGACCGGGGATAACGTCAGTATTTCAACCAACATCATTCCAGCCATGAACCTGGAAACCCTGCAGGAGGGGTACAAGAGCATTCTGCGGACCATTTATGCGCCTGAAAATTACTATCGGCGGCTCAAGTCCTTTTTGTGGGAATACCGCCCTCCCAAGGTTCGCTCAGTGATGAGCCTTGGGCACAAAATGGCGTTATTCCATTCCATTTACCGCCTCGGGATCCTGGGCAAGGAGCGACTGTGTTTCTGGAAGGTCATGCTTTGGGCCCTGTTCAAACGCCCCAGGTTATTTTCTCATGCCCTTACCCTGGCGATTTACGGCTACCATTTTCGAATCATCTGCGAACGTTATATATTGAAATGAAGCCCCCTCGATCCTTTAAAATCACGGTGTCGAAGAAATGTGCCGGCAAGGTTTTGCGGCCGCTGCGCACCACTCTTTGAGGCCGCCGGTTTTTTCGAGGGGATGCTGGGGCCGTTCTCTTGTCGACGAAAATAGGGCGTCAGGACAGGTCCTGCTCCTGCTCCTGCTCAAACCTGATCGCGCCGGTTCTCTGCGTAGCGCGGAAGGACTAAAACCGAGGGGCAACGGTTTTGACGAAGCTGCACTTCAGGCGGTGAAAAATGCCCAGTTCCTTCCGGCCGTTCACCACGGGGTCCAGGTGCCTTGTCGCGCCCTGTTGCCGATATCATTCCGGCTATGGTCTGGACCCTGAAGATCCTTATTTCCACATCACAAGATAATACGTGTAGCCGACATAGCTGGCCAAAAGAGCTGCGCCTTCTAGCCGATTGATGCGGCCGGGGCCGCGAAAACCGAAGCCGATGGCGAACAGGGACAGTGTGAGCAGCCCCATGGTCAGCAGGTCCCGTGAGAAGACTTCGGGCGCGATCGCCATGGGACGGATCACCCCGGCGATGCCGACCACGGCGAGGGTGTTGAAGAGATTGGAGCCGAGGATGTTACCCAGGGCGATGTCGTGCTCGCCTTTGCGCGTCGCAATCACCGATGAAGCCAACTCGGGCAGGGAAGTGCCCACGGCGACAATCGTCAGGCCGATAATCAGGTCGCTCACTCCGAAACCATGGGCGATCTTAACCGCCCCCCAGACCAGAATGCGGGAACTGACGATCAGCAAGAGCAGGCCACCGATGAGCCAGAAAATCGCCCGGCCAACCGGCACGGTCTGGGCCTGGAGTTCCTGCTCCATTTCGGTTCCAAACGGGTCCGTCTTTTTTGTTAAGCCCTGCGCGATCGTCCAGATCATCAGCCCGGCAAAGACCGCCAGCAGAACCATCGCATCGTTGCGGCTGAGTTCGCCGTCCCAAAGCTGAAAGGCGGCCAGGGCGGTAACCGCGGCGAGGATCGGCAGTTCTTTGCGCAGTACCTGCGAATGGACGGCGATAGGACTGATCAGGGCCGTTATCCCCAGAATCAGCGCGATATTGGTGATGTTCGACCCATAGGCATTGCCGAGGGCGATGCCCGGGTTGTTCTGGGCTGAGGCAATGGCTGAAACGACCATCTCCGGGGCCGAGGTGCCGAAGCCGACGACCACCATGCCGATCAGCAACGGCGGCATGCCGAAATGGCGGGCCACCGCAGCGGAGCCGTCGACGAACCGGTCGGCACTCCAGACCAGAAGAGCCAGGCCGAACAGCAGGGCAATAAATGGAACCATCATAATGTCTGTTCTCCAGGTTGAGGTGCATCTACGGGGGGCGCGTCTTCCCCGGAGCGTTGCTTCTTCTCCGTCAGCCGGGCACCTAGAGTGCCGACCTCGTAGAGTATAACAAAGGGGATGGCTATCGAACTCTGGGAAAGCACATCCGGCCCGGGGGTGATAACGGCGCCAAAGACGAAGGCGACGATCAGCATGTATTTGCGCTTGGTGGCGAACCACCGACTGTCCGTCAGGCCCAGCCGGGTCAGGACGATCATCAGGACCGGCAGTTCGAAGACCAGGCCGAAGGCGAGCATCATCTTCATGGCGAGAGACAGGTAGTCGCCCATCGAAAGCATCGCATCGATGTCGCCGGCATCGAGTCCGAAGTGAATCAAAACCGAAAAAATGACCGGGAATACATAGCGAAATCCCAGGTAGGAACCGGCCAGGAAGGAGGCAAAGCTCCCCATGATAAAGATCAGGCCGAGCGCTTTTCCCGCGCGTTTCTGGCAGGAAACGATCAGGGTCCAGGCCTGCCAGAGAATCACCGGCAGGGCAACCACCAGGGCCGCACCGGCTGCCAGCATAAGGTAAGTGAAGAACGGTTCGGTGGCGCTAAGAAAGACCAGTGAGCTTCCTTGCGGCAGCAGCTTCTGCAGCGGTGCGGCGAGCCAGAAAAAAAACCGCGCAGAAAAACCGTACAGGCAGAAAAAGGCAATCAGCCAGGTGCCGCCGGCAATCATCAGGCTTTTGCGCAACACTTCCAGGCAGGCTATCGGCGACAGCCGTTCTTCGCTCATGGCTTTTCTCCTGCGGGCCGAGGCGCCCTGGTCAGTACGGGGCGATGTTTTTCCCAGAACAGGATCAGGGCACTGGCGACGAAGACGGTCGAATAGGTGCCGGCAACGATCCCCACCAGCAGGGCGAAGGCAAAATTGTGGATCACCCCGCCGCCAAAGGCAAACAGGGCCACCACCACCAGCAGGGTGGTGCCCGAGGTCAGGATGGTGCGCGAGAGGGTCTCGTTGATGCTGCGGTTGACTGTTTGCGGAAAGGTCTCGCCGCCGTGCCGGCCGATGTTTTCACGGAGGCGGTCGAAAATGATGATGGTGTCGTTGAGCGAATATCCGATGATGGTGAGAAAAGCCGCAACGATTGTCAGGTCGATCTCCTTGTCGAAAAGGGAAAAGAGACCCAAGGTGACCAGCACGTCGTGACCCAGCGCGACCATGGCCGCCACCCCGTAGCGATACTCGAAACGCCAGGAGATATAGACCAGCGTTCCGAGCATGGCGTACAGCAGGGAAAGGAGCCCCTTGGAACGCAGATCCTTGCCGACCTGGGGGCCGACCATCTCGCTGCGCAGGATGTCAAGTTGCTCGTCGCCCGTTCTGTTTTTGAGGGTCTGTTCGATCTTTTGTGAAAACTGCGTTGCTTGCTCTTCGACCTTTTGTGCCCGGATCAGGAACTCATTCGTGGTGTCGCCGAATTGCTGTACCGTGAGCGGTCCCAGGTCGAGTCCGGCCAGGCCGTCCTTGATCTGCGCCGCCTGCATCGGGATGGAGAAACGGACCTGGATGAGGGTGCCGCCGGAAAAGTCGACGCCGTACTGGGGTCCGCCCTTAAGTGTCAGCGAGAGTAGTCCGGCGAGAATTACCACGACGGAGACGATGACGGCGATCCGGTTTTTACTGACGAAATCGAAATTACTATTGGGTTTGATGATTTGCATGGTTTGTCTCCGGACAGATACTGGGGCGGCAATGCAGCCGCCCAGCGGAAAGTTGAAAATAGGGGGTGTTGCGATACTCGTCCATGAGTGCCGTTTTGCCAACGTGCCGACAACCCGCTCGGTGCCTGGATTCTGTGCACGGACGGCGGAAACAGGCACGGGTCCCGTGAGGGCGGCTTCTACGTTTTGAGTTAGTTATCGAGAGAACTGGACGGGTGCTGAAACCTTGCAGACAATCTTCTAAACGCGAGCGCCAAGGCGCCCAGGGTAGGCAGACGATTAGTCAAGATTTCAGAAGGTTAAACGTGTGGCGGAGGCCGGGGGAGAAAAGGAGACTGCCATGCGGCGAAGAGGCGCAGAGGAGGACCCTCTCTGCGGACCGCGGGCGGTGTCGGAAGATAGTGGCTGACAATTGCGGTCCCGCCTGGGGGGGGAGCAGAAAATGCGTCTAAAAAGGGGCCGGCTGATTTGAATTTCTGAAGGGTGGCCGCTCCCCATTCCGTCGAGGCCGTGGGGGCAGCAAGGCTATCGCATCGATAGGAAAAATGGTGGTCTGCGGGAGCAATGGTTGAGCCGAGGAACGAGGAGAGGGCAAGGAACAGGCATGTCCACACGAGGGAACGGCGTAAGAGGCGGTACCGTAAATGCGCCTGGCCTGGCATGTTGCGAGCTTTCTTTTTTTGGCGAGTTGTTGCTCGTTAAAAACCAGTCCGTATTGTAAAGCAGCAGCGGAACAAAAGTCCAGATCCATTTATTTCAGCATTATCCCAGGCCGTCACAGGCTCCTAGCTGCCGCGCTTGGCACCGAGCGAGCGCACTCTTCGCGGTTGAGCGCTTGTTTCGACGCAGCCGAGGGGGGGCGGGAAAGTTCAGCCGCATCATGCTGACGCGAGAATGCCGAGCACGGTCTGTTCCGACAGCAGTTGGCGGTCAAGCAGGGCTTGTTTGAAGCGCTGGCTGATGTCGCTGGCCAGCATCCGCTCGTAGCGGATATCGAGGACGTAGGCCTTGACCGTGAGGCGGGTCAGAAAGGTGCGGTCGAACCGGTCTTCGATCATTACTTTGATCGGTTTTTTGAGAAAGACATAGGGCGAACTGGCGGCCGATTCGTAGGCCAGCCCCCTGATCTGCTGGATGTCGAGATGGGCCGGCAGGCTGAAGTGGACTTCGACCATTTCGTCGAGGGCGCCCGAGTTGGAGTTGGAGATGGCCTGGCCGAGGACCATGGCGTTGGGCAGGGTGACGGTGCTGTCGCCGAAGGTCTGCAGGCGGATGGAACGCAGGCCGATGTTGGTCACTTCGCCGTAGTGGTCGCCGACCTGGATCATGTCGCCGACCCGGAACGGGCGGTCGAGCAGGATCAGGATGCCGGCGATGACGTTTTTGATCAGGTCCTGGGCCCCCAGGCCGAGAGCGAGGCCGGCCGAGGCGCTGATGGTAATGATGGTGTTCAGCGTCGGGTTGAAGATGGCGAAGATGATGAAGGCGGCGGCGCCGACCCAGATCAATAGCCGCAGAACCGGATAGACACTTGCGATCAGCAGCCGGTGCCGGCCGAATTTGTCTTTCAGCTTTTCGGTGCCCATCCGCAGCAGGTGAGTGAATCCCCAGGTCGCCAGAAAGAAGAGCGCGGCCAGCAGCAGGCGAAGGAAAGAGAATTGTTCGACGATGGTTTGCAGAGTCCCTTCTTGCATGACAGTCTCTTTCAGTAAAGGATGTGCATCGATTCGAGGGTGCTGGTGACCGGGGCGTAGTAAACGGGGTTGAGCCGATAGGCGATCGGTTCCTGGTCACCGCCATTTGCTGCGGCCAGCAGCAGCCCCAGGCTGCTCAGGAAGTCGAGCCGCAGGCGGCTGTGGAGCAGGTCGCAGTGAAAAATTTCACTGTGCTCGCCGGCGGTCAGGCCGCCGTGGCCGAGCACTTCGGCGAGGGCGAAGAGCTGGTCGCGCTCGAGGCTGCGCAGAAAGGAAAACTCGATCTTTCCCAGGTGGCAGGCGGCAAAGCGTTTCTGCCCAGGATCGTAATCGAGGCACAGCAGCCAGTAGTAGAGGGCCGCTTCGAGGTTGCCGCCGCTGGCGGCAAAGAGTTCGCGAAAAAAAAGCTCCTGCCGGTTTTTTTCATCCTCGGCGGCGGGATTATCGCCTCCGGCGGCCGGCTCGCCCAGAAAGGCCAGGGGGTAGCCGGATATGCGCTGCCGCAGCATCAAGGCCTGGCGGATTTCCTGCTGGTCGGCCAGCAGAGTCGGGATCTGGTGGGTGAAAAAACGGCTGATGCCGAACTGGTAGTCCATCCGGGTCCAGGGGATTTTGCGAAACGTGATCAGCCAGAGAAAATGTCGGCGGGTGGCCAGGACCAGGTAGAAAAAGACTTCCGCGGCGCGGCCGCCGCCGACTACCCGCAGCGCGAGGTTGTGCCCCCCCTCGACCATCAGCATTCCGCGCGGGCGGGCCAGCAGCTGCTGAACCAGGGCGTCGAGGGAATCGGTCGGCGCCTCGATGGCGAACCATTGGCGGAAGAGGTCGACGACCTCCTGTTCCGAGCGCAGCCGCTGCTTGATCTCGAACCGCAGCAGGTTGCCCCTCGCCCCGTATTCGCTGGCAAAGCAGTTGGCCAGCGAGGTCTTGCCGCTCCCTTCCGGGCCGATCACGGCCAGGCAGCAGGCTTTGCCATCCTCCCAGCGTTTGTACAGGTTGTCCAGGGTCTTCAGGTTTTCGTCGCGGGCGACCATGAACTCGCGGTTTTTCAGCGGACCGAGGGTGAACATGCGGCGGTAGAGATGGGGAAACGTCTCGGTTCGTTTCAGTATTTCGACGGCTGACGGCAGGTCGGTGAGGCGCAGCAGTTTCTCCTGCTGCCCCGCTTCCGTCTGAATCGCACCCTGCAGGCTACCGAGCATGGTCTTGGACAGGGAGCGCAGGCTCATCGGCCCTTCGCCCCCCTGGTTGCCGAGAATCCTCCGGCGCAGTTCGTCGCCCTGCTGCCGGATTGTCTTGCGGATTTCGAGCCATGGTCCTGGTTTATCCCCCCGCTGGTCGGCCAATGCGTCGCAGAGCGATTGGCAGAAGCCCGTTCCATGCTGCTGCAGGCGGTCGCAGAGGCCGCCCCAGAAATCTTTCAGCGGCTGTGCCTGGGCGCTGAGCTGGTCGGCGGCGGCCTCGAGGACGCCGAGCGCGAGTTGTTCGGCTTCGTGGAGAATGGCGTCGATATCTGGAGGCGTGTCGCCGGCAGGTTCGGCCCGCAGCAGGTCAAGCTCTTCGTTGGCGACCTGGAAATGAAAGCGCAGGCTCGACCAGATGTCAGATGCTTTCGCTTCCAGGTCGGCTGCGAGTTCGACATGCTCAGTCACCAGGGGGTTGCGCTGCAATGATTCCGTCGAAGGCAGGGCCTGGCAGGCACGGCTTCTGGGGCTGCTCTCTGGCGGTTCGCCCAGCCCGGAAAGATCGCGAAGATGACGGTTCAGCCTCCCCAGCAGGATCTGGCCGGCCGACTCCAAAGAGGTCTCGGGCGGATCCTGCTGGTCGGGAAGGGCGGTGGCTGCCGCCCGGGCGCTTTCGGCCATCTTTTCCAGCAGCCCCAGCACCGGTTTTTTGTCAGGTGCCCATGATTTCATTTGCTGGTCGAACTGGGGCTGTACTTTTTTCAGCAGCCAAAAGCGCTGGGCGTCCAGTTCCGTTTGCAGCCGTTCGGCGGTTTCCGATACATTTTCGGCGGCCTTTTCGCGCGCCAGTGCAAAAGAGCCGGCCAGCTGCGAGCGGCTTTTTTGCAGGCTTTCCTTCAGGGTGTCAACGGCCAGGGTCATGGTGTCAAGCAGAACTGTCGAATCGGCCCGGCACTGTTCGAGGGTTTTGGCAGCAGCCTCATCAAGGGTCACGGCGAAGGTATCAAGGGCCGGGGCCTGGGGTCTGGACAGGCTGGCGGACGGCTCGGGGCGATTCAGGGGCATTGGGAGGCTCCGTTAAAATGCGATGACGGCGGCGGCAATCGCTGCCCGAACTAAATAATAACTCAAGTTACGGCTTATTGAACTGAAATCTTTGACCTAATGACCAAACTGCCGACGCCTCAGGCGATCGAATGCGGTGCGAAGAAGACTCGACCCATTCGGCCGAATCGGTTATCATGGCGGCCATGCCGACAATTCTTTTATTCTCCTATCTGTTCACCCTGCTGGCCGGCTACTTGCTGCGGGGCCTCAACCTGGGCCACCTCAAGCGTCACGGCAACAGTGTGCCGGCGGGGTTCGAGCAGGCCGTCGATGCGGCAACCCTGCAGAAAACCTCGGCCT
This sequence comes from Trichloromonas sp., assembly GCF_041583255.1. Taxonomy (NCBI): domain Bacteria; kingdom Pseudomonadati; phylum Thermodesulfobacteriota; class Desulfuromonadia; order Desulfuromonadales; family Trichloromonadaceae; genus Trichloromonas; species Trichloromonas sp. Next base: position 9,180 of record NZ_JBFHGD010000034.1, read on the forward strand.
ACACCCTGGCCCAGAGCCGGCTCGGGCTGGTCGAGTCGCTGGTCGACAGCGCCCTGCTGCTGATCTTCGTTTTTGCCGGCCTGCTGCCGGTTTACGATCGCTGGATCGGCGGGCTGACCGATTCTCCGGTCATCGGCGGGGTGCTGTTTTTCCTCTGTCTGCTGCTGGCCAAGACCCTGATTGACATCCCGTTCAGTCTCTATCGCAACTTCCACATCGAAAAAGAGTACGGCTTCAACACCCAGACCCTCGGTCTCTGGGCCGGTGACTTGGTCAAGGGGGTGCTGATTTCGGTTCTCCTGCTCGGTCTGCTGCTGGGGGGCGGTCTCTGGCTGGTGTCGGTCAGCCCGACCGGTTGGTGGTTCTGGGGCTGGCTGCTGTTCGTCCTGTTCACGCTCTTTCTGATGTTCATTTCTCCTTACGTGATCGAGCCGATCTTCTTCCGCTTCGAGCCGGTGAAAAAAGAAGGGCTTGAAGAGGCGGTGCGCGCCCTGATGGAGCGGGCCTCCCTTTCGGCCGGGAAGGTCTACCAGGTCGACGCCTCCCGCCGCAGCCGCCACTCGAACGCCTATTTTACCGGCATCGGCCGGGTCAAGCGGATCGTGCTGTTCGACACCCTGCTTGAACAACTGGAGACGGGTGAAGTTCTCGCGATTCTGGCCCACGAAGTCGGTCACTGGAAAAAACGGCACATCTTCAAGCGCCTGGTCAAAACCGAGCTACTGGCGCTGGGCGTTTTCTATCTCGCCTATCGCCTGATCGAATGGGACGGGCTGCCGGCATTGTTCGGGCTGGAGCAGACCTCCTTCGCGGCCCAGTGGGTGCTCCTCTCGTTTCTTGGCCGCCTGGCCGCCTTCCCCTTCACTCCCTTGGGCAGCTGGCTCTCCCGCCGCGACGAGTGGCAGGCCGACCGCTATGCCTGCGAGCTGCATGATACGCCCGGTGATTTGGCCTCCGGACTGGTCAAGCTCTCTCGCGACAATCTCGCCAACCTGCACCCGCATCCCTGGTACGCGGCCTTTTACTTTTCCCATCCTCCGGTCGTGCAGCGGGTACAGCAGCTGCGGACCTGCGCAGTCCGATCTGGTGATTTGCCCCCTTGACACCGTTACTGTGTGGGAGTACAAATTGAAACTTACTATTTCCCCCCTGCGAAAGGATTTTTTCATGAAACAGATTGTTGGCGCGGTTCTGGCGGTTCTCCTGTTGGCCGTCGGTTGTACGGCTGAAGAGAAGAAGGTCGAAGTTAAAAAAGTTGAACTGACCAGCAGCAAAGATAAGGTCAGCTACGGGATCGGCATGAGCATCGGACGGGATTTCTCCCGACAGGAGCTCGACATCGACCCGGATATTCTCGCCCAGGGAATCAAGGACATGCTGGCCGGCGGCCAGACCCTGATGACCGAAGAAGAAGCCCAGACGACCCTGATGGAATTTCAGCAGGAGATGATGGCCAAGCAGGAAACCGAGGGCAAGGTGCTGGCCGAGAAGAATCAGCAGGAGGGCGAAGCCTTCCTGGCTGAAAATGCCAAGAAAGAAGGGGTGGTCACCCTCCCCAGCGGTCTGCAGTACAAGGTTCTTACCGAGGGGGCCGGCAAGACCCCGGGCAAGGAAGATACGGTAACCGTCAACTACCGCGGTACCCTGATCAACGGCGAGGAATTCGACAGCTCCTACCAGCGCGGCGAACCGGCCACCTTCCCGGTCGGCGGAGTGATCGCCGGCTGGACCGAGGCCCTGCAGCTGATGAAGGAAGGGGCCAAGTGGCAGCTCGTCATCCCTGCTTCGCTGGCTTACGGCGAGCGCGGCGCGGGACCGGTCATCTCCCCCAATTCGACCCTGGTTTTCGAAGTGGAACTGATCTCGATTCAGCAGTAATCCAGTCTGCTTGTCGATGCGACCACAGGGCCGCCAGCATCTGCGTACCGCGGTGCTGGCGGCTTTCTGATGTCTGTGGTCACCGTGAGGGCACAGGGCCAGCGAAAGGAACGGAATCATGGCAGAAGCAAAAAAAGGGGATGCGGTAAAAGTTTTCTACACCGGCAGGCTGGAGGACGGGTCGGTCTTCGATACCTCCGAAGGGCAGGCGCCCCTCGAATTCACCATCGGCCGCAAGGAGGTCATTTACGGCTTCGAACAGGCGGTGATCGGCATGCAGCCCGGCGAGTCGAAAACCGTTACCCTTCCGGCCGAACAGGCCTACGGTCCGCATCGGCCGGAAATGGTGGCCGAAGTGGATCGCAAGGATGTGCCGGCGCACCTCGAGCTGGTGGTCGGCAATCACCTCGAACTGACCAAGGGGGATGGGGAGCCCTTTGCCGTGTTGATCTCGGCGCTCACCGAAACGATGGTCACCCTGGACGCCAATCATCCCCTGGCCGGTCGCGAGCTGACCTTCGAAATCAACCTGCTGGAGATTGGCTGAGTTCCTCTATCTGACGGGGCCCGGTGACAGTTCTTGTCGCCTGCTGCCCGGACGGTGTTTTCATATGGCGGCCCGGTCCCCGTTGCATGCGGTGGAACGGGCCGCTTGCTTTTGGCCGCCTTTTTGCAAAACTTACAGGCGTCAGCTGCTCGTCCGGGCAATTGATGGTTCTTGCCGAAAGGCCGTTGCCAAGGGGGATCTCCGATGCTCAAGAAGCTCATCCTGCTGCCTGATCTGCCCGAACTGCGCCGTATTCTCGAAAATTCCTTCCTGCGCCAGCAGGGGTTTGAATTTTTGGCGTGCGGTAATGGCGCCAGGGCGTTTGCGCTCGTCGAAGAAAAAGACCCGCTGCTGGTGATCCTCGGGCTGGATATGGAGGAGCTGCGCGGCGATGACTGCTGCCGTCAGATCAAGGGTGATCCCTTCCTGCGGGCCACTCCCGTCGCCCTGGTTGTTCGCCCGGGCCACGAACGGGACCTGGCGCGTGTCAAGTCCTCCGGCTGCGACAGCCAGATATCTGCTCCCTTTGATGAAACCCAGGTCATCGACACGGTCTGCCGCCTGCTGCGGATCGTCGAGCGGGCGACCCCCAGGGTCAATGCCCGGTTTTCCCTGCAGTTCGGCCTGACCCCGCCGGTTTATCACGACGGGGTCGCCTTAAACGTCAATGGCGGTGGACTTTTCATCGAGACGTCGAGGCCGCTTCCGGTGGATACCCTGGTCGGACTGGAACTGCACCTGCTCCCCGAGGCTGCCCCGCTGACCTGTCGCGGCCGGGTGGCCTGGGTGAACCACCCTGAGTGGATGAAAAGTCCCGGCCTCCCGGCGGGGATGGGCGTTCAGTTCGTCGATCCCCCCGAGACGGTTATGCGCGCCGTTCGGGTTCACCTCGAAGCGGCTTCCTGACACCGCCGGCTTTATTTGCCCCTGTTCAAGAAATCCCCGCTCCGAATCGATTCTCCGCTGATATCCGGACAGTTCCAGAAATAGACCCAGGCTTGCGTCTGCGTACCATCGGCCAGGGTCACTATTGTCCTGCGGCGCAGGTAGTCGCTGCTCTCTTCATTGTGCGGCGCATATTCTTCCAACCGGTCCAGTGCTCCCAGGATGTTTTCGTAGTCTGCAGTCGCCAGGGTCAGCAGTTCGCCGGTCACCGTCCCCTCGCCGGGTTCAAGATAAGGGTAATCCCCCTCCGTGACGTAGTACAGGCGGCCTCGGCAGCTTGCGGACACTTCTCGCACCGTTTTTCCGGCCAGAAGTCGCAGGTAGTTTGCCTGGCCGGGCCGCAGGGTCCCATAGACGAAAACTGGAAGCTGAGACGCGGGCATCGTCCTCCTCGGGGCATTTGCCGGGTTATTTGTTGCTTTGCTGGTCGCGATAGACGATTTTTATGATACATGAAAGCCCGCAGTCAGGATACCTGCTACACGTCATCCTGAGGTGACTGGTCGGGTTTTTAATGTTGTTGTGATTGTAAATTTACAACAACGTTCTATTGTTAGATATGGTCACAATGTATTTTCTCTGGTGCGCTGTTGGGTTGCCGTGCGGTTACTATGGTGAGCAGGGGATGAACACAATAGGCGCGGAGAGTGCCCTTCGGTGCCGCGGTTTCAGCCGTTCAAGGGGCGGCTTGTGGTTTTCTGTCTGGATGGCCGTTGCTTTGGTCCTGTTCGGGGCGGGGGCGGCGGCAGCAGAGCAGAAACGCGTCCTGATCCTTCACTCCTACGACCCTGGCTACCCATGGACCGCCGGCCTGATGGCCGGTGTGGAAGAAGTGCTGGGCCGCTCCGGGGAAAATATACGCCTCCATGTCGAATACATGGACACCAAGCGCTATCACAGCGAAGAATACCTGGACCGTATCCTCGAGGTAGTCTTGCCCTACAAGCTGGCCGGGCTCTCTTTCCACCTCGTTCTCGTTTCCGACAATGATGCCTTCAGTTTTGCCCTGAAGCATCGGCGCGACCTGTTTCGCGGTGTTCCCATCGTGTTTTGCGGCCTCAATAATTACCAGCCGGCGATGATTTCCGGTCTCGATGGGATTACCGGGATCGCCGAAGTAACCTCGGTTCGCGGTACGCTCCAGGTGGCGCTGGAGCTTCATCCCGAAACCGAAGAAGTTATCGTGATCGGCAATACCCTGGAGTTGACCGGTCGGCTGACGAAAGAGCGAATTTTATCGTACCTGCCAGAGTTTGAGAATAGAGTCCGGTTTTCGTTCTGGGACAATCTGGAGGTTGAGGAGCTGACGGCCAGGTTGGCTGGGCTGACATCGGGCCAGATCGTTCTGCTTAGCAGTATTGTGACCTATGAAAGGGGGGTGGTGCCACTCCTGTCAGAGAGCGTCAGTCGCATCCGGCAGGCGTCCCCGGTTCCCCTCTACAGCCTTTGGGAATCAGACCTTGGACAGGGGGTTGTCGGCGGCAAGCTGATCAGTGCTCACCAGCAGGGAGCCCTGGCCGGGCAACTGGTGCTGCGTGTTCTGCGCGGCGAACCTGCCGAGGCCATTCCCGTTATCAGCAACGATGCCAACCAGTATCTGTTTGACTACAACGAATTGAAGCGGTTCGGAGTCGATTTCTCCCGTCTTCCCGCAGGCAGCTCTTTAATCAATCAGCCCACCTCGTTTTACGCAATCAGCAAAGAACTTTTCTGGCTGGCCGCTGCCCTCGGCTTGGCGGCGCTCGTCATCATGGCCCTGTTGCTGCTGACTCTCCGCTCCCGCAAAAAAAATGAGGCCGTCCTGCGGGAGCACTCCTGGCTGCTGCAAACCCTGATCGATGCCATCCCCTTGCCGATTTATTACAAGGACGTCGAAGGGCGTTATGCGGGCTGCAATGCCGCCGGAGAAAAATTCATCGGCCAGACCAGGCAGGCGATCATCGGCAAGACGGTGCATGACCTGTTTCCGGCCGTGCAGGCGTTGCGGTATCAGGACTCGGACCAGGCGCTGCTGCAACGGGGCGGGGTCCAGGTTTTCGAAGGTCTCATGACGGTTGCAGACGGCAGAACCTGCGACGTCCTTTTTCACAAGGCGGCCTATTGCCGGAGTGACGGCAGCTTCGCCGGGGTGGTCGGGTCGATTCTCGACATCACCGGCCGCAAAGAGGCGGAACGGAGGCTCACGCAGGCTCTGGCTGAAGCGCGGGAGGCGCGCGAAAAAATAGAAACGATTATCCGGTCGATGGCCGAAGGCCTGATTGTCACCGACCTGAACCGCCGGGTCCTGCTGATCAACCCGCAGGCGGAAACAATGCTTGGAATCAAGGGCCGGCCGGTGGGCGACCCTATTGACATTCCGGCCCTGAAAGGGCATTTTGACGCCGTTCGTGCCGGGAACCACGAGTTTTTCTTTGACGAGATAGGCCTGCCGGATGAGTTCCGGGACAGGATCTCGACCCTGCAGGCCCGTTCTTCGCTGCTGCTCGGCAAGGATGGGGAAAATACGGGGGTCATTACCATCTTGCGTGATGTGACCCGCGAACGTGCGTTCGATCGCATGAAGGATGAATTTATTTCGACGGCCGCCCACGAATTGCGGACCCCCCTGACCTCGGTGCTCGGGTTTTCCGAGATTCTGCTGCATCAGGAACAATACGGAATCACCGACCCGAAACTGCAGCTGGAGTTGCTTGGTCATATATCTGAAAAGGCCGAGCACCTGGCCCGGATCGTTGATGATCTTCTCGACCTCGGGCGGATCCAGGCCGGGCGAAAAATCCCGCTTGAGAAGTCCTTGTGTAAGATTCGAAGCCTGGTCGAGAAGGTCGTCACCCCCTACCGGAACATGGCCGCCGGGTATGATTTCGAGATTTGCCTGCCCCCTGAGCCCGAAGAAATATGTGTCGATCCGAAGAAAATGGTGCAGGTTTTCGAAAATCTCGTCAGCAATGCGGTAAAATACTCTCCGGAAGGCGGTGTGATACGGATTGCAGGCGATTTGAGCGAGGGACGCTACCAATTATCCGTTGCCGATCCGGGGATCGGGATGACCCCGGAGCAATGTGGGCGAATTTTTGAAAGTTTTTTTCGCGTGGATGCTTCAAATACCGCGGTCGAAGGACTGGGGCTTGGCATGACCATTACCAAGAACATCATCGAGGCCCATGGCGGCGACATCTGGCTGGAAAGTGAAAAAGGGAAGGGGACGACCGTCTTTTTTGTTCTTCCCCTGGAGGTGTTTTGCGATAGATCTTTGCTCAGCAGGGGGCATGAAGAAACAGGAGGGGCTCAGTGAAGAAAATCCTTATTGTCGATGACCAGCCCGATGTCAAGAAACTGCTGAAAATCATTCTGCAGTCTGAAGACCGGGTGCTGCTGTGCGCCGACAGTGGCGAAGAGGCGATCACGCTCGCCCGTGCCGAACGGCCCGACGTGATTCTGCTGGACGTGATGATGCCGGGGGGGATGGACGGCTACCAGACCACAAAAATCCTTAAGAGCGACCCGCAGACGTGCGGCTGCGCCATTATCGCCATGACGGCCAAGGTGCAGGAGCAGGATCGGCTGGCGGCGTTTGACGCGGGGGCCGACGATTATCTCGGCAAGCCCTTTGATATGCGTGAGCTGCAGAAGAAGGTCGCCGATTTTCTTTCCTGAGGCGATGGCTGACTGCAACGGAAAAAGCCGGGGGCTCTAGGTGAGCCCCCGGCTTTTTTTTATCTGCTGCCCCGGGTTCAGGCCTTGGCCGACCAGTGCCCGTGAAGGTTGCAGAATTCGCGGGCGGTAACCTGTTTGGCGGTGATGGCGAAGGTGGCTTCAGGCTTGCCCCCCGGCTTGAGGAACTGACGATAGACCTTGCCGTCGGCAATCAGCTCGATCCATTCGATGTAGTGCTTTTCTTCCATCGGGTGGGCAACGCTGCCGACCTTGACGGTGATTGAGTTTGCGCCCATTTCGATAACGGGGACATGCTTTTCCTTGGCGGCGTCAACGGTATTCTCCGTCAGCAGCTGCATCGGCTGACCGCAGCAGACCAGTTCGCCGGCACCGGCATGCAGTACTTCGACGATGTTGCCGCAGACCGAACATTTGTAGATTTCGAGTTGTTTGGGCATCCGTTCCTCCGTGTCATGTGATTGTTGCGTTAGCAAAAACCTGGACGCGAGTCGATGATCAGGCCCAGTTTCGCTTTGAATGGATATTGGTCAGGCCAATTGGGATTAAAAGGGCGAATGAATTCTATCACGCATGAAGGGCTTTGCAACAGTCGGGATCTGCTTGTGATTGATACGGAATAAAAAAGGCCCCGAAGCCGGGGCCTTTTTCAGAGCGGTTTCGCAGTTATGCCATTATTTCACGTGGCACTCAGTGCACTTGGTGGGGCCGCCTTTTGCCGCATGGCAGTCTTTGCAGGCTTCCTTATGGGCGGAGTCTTTGGTCAATTCGATTTTGGCGGGCTCGCCCTGATGACAGGCTTCGCAACCGAGCGTGTCGGCGTGCCCCTTGTGGTTGAAGGTGACGACGCCTTTGCCTTCGTAGGTGTAAACGTCGGCGGCGAAAGCAGGTGCAGCGGCAATGGCGGCGAGCATGACAACGACCAGCAGTTTTTTCATGGTGGAAAAGCCTCCTTGAAAGAGAATGTTTGTTAGGCGGCGTTAAATCTAGTGAATCTATTAGTGTATGTCAAGAAAAAATTGGAGTCTGCGCCTGGGTTTTGTTCCATAAATAATAAAAATCTTGTCGCCTGCTTGCGCTTTGTATTAGTATTTCTTCCGGGTTCGCTATATTCGAGAAAGGTTGCACGATGAAGACGATCATGGTGGTGGATGATCAGCCTAATATCCGGCAACTGGTTGAAATCGCGCTTAAAAAAGACGGCCGCCGGATTCTTGCGGTGGAAAGCGGTGAACGGGCGATCGAGGTGGCACTATCCGAGTCTCCCGACCTGATCATCATGGATGTCATGATGCCGGGCGGGATGGACGGTTTTCAGACCATTGAAATCCTTAGATCCAATCCGGTCACTTGCGCCTGCCCGGTGCTGGTTCTCACCGCCAAGAGCCAGGAATCCGAAAAACGGCGGTCGGAAGAGGTCGGCGCGGAAGGCTACATGGCCAAGCCTTTCAGGCTGACCGCCCTGGTCGAACATGTCGAGCGACTCCTGAATTAACAGAGAATGGCCTGAAATAATTGGCGGCGCCGCGTTTGTGCCAAGGCGCCAGCTGAACACCTGGAGGTTTGTGAATGAAGAAGGACATCCTGGAAAAAGGTGCTATCATCCAGCGGGACAAGGAAACCTACGCGATAGCTCCGCATATCCCCGGCGGTATTACGTCGCCAGCCCAGTTGCGCAAGATAGCCGATATCGCGGAAAAGTTCGGTGCGCAAGCGCTGAAACTGACCAGCGCCCAGCGCATCGCCATTGTCGGTCTCGAGGAAAGCAGGCTTGACGAGATCTGGGAAGAGCTGGGGGAGAAGCCCGGTGCCGCGATCGGCATGTGCGTCCGTTCGGTCAAGATCTGCCCCGGCACCACCTTCTGCAAACGCGGCCAGCAGAATTCGGTGGAAGTCGGCCTGGAGATGGACCGGCGGTATCATGGCCTGGAACTGCCCTGGAAGTTCAAGATGGGGGTTTCCGGCTGCCCCAACGACTGCGGCGAGGGCTGCATCAAAGACGTGGGGCTGATCGGCGCCCCCAAGGGCTGGAACGTGATGGTCGGCGGCAACGGCGGCAGCCGGCCGCGGCTTTCTTACAAGCTGGTCGAGAATGTGTCGACCGATGAAGAGGCCCTGAAGATCGTCGATCATCTGGTCCAGTGGTTCAAGGCCAAGGATAAGCGCGGCCGGCTTGGCAAGTACATCGACGATGTCGGCTTCGAGGCGTTCCGGGACGAAGTCCTGAACGGTCTCAAGGATTGACCGCAGGGGAGCTTCGGCTCCCCTTTTTTATTGGCTGCCGCGGCGGGAGAACCGGTAGCCGCGACCCCGTAACGTGAGAAAGTGGGCCGGTTTGGAGGGGTCGGCTTCAAAGTACTTGCGCATGCGGACGATGAAGTTGTCGAGCGTGCGGGTTTCGGTGTCGGGCGCCATGCCCCAGACCGCGGCGAGCAGTTCGGCCCTTGACAGGGTTTCGCCCTCGTGCCGAAAGAAGGTGCGCAGCATCCGCACCTCGAGTTCGGTCAGCGGAAGCTCCCCCCGCGCCGTCATGGCTTTTTGCTCCTTCAGGTTCACCTCGTTGCTGCCGAATCGGTAGCTTCGACCCAGTCCGCTGCCGGGGCGGTACCATTCAGAACGGCGCAGCATCCCCTTGACCCGCAGCATGAATTCGTCGAGGCTGAACGGTTTGGTCAGGTAGTCGTCGGCCCCGGTGGCCAGCCCGTCGATCCTGTCCTGCTCTTCGCTGCGGGCGGTCAGCATGATGACCGGCAGCCGCGAATCGTGGCGGCGGATTTTCTGACAGACCTCCAGGCCGCTGATGCCCGGCAGCATGACGTCGAGAATCACCAGGTCGAAATGCTCGTCCCAGACCAGATCCAGGGCCTCTTCTCCGGTTTCCACATGGGTTACCTTGAACCCCTCCTCTTCCAGGTTGAAAACCAGGCCACGGGCGATGCCCGGTTCGTCCTCGACCAGCAGCAGGTGGGGTTTCATGGCAGCTTTTCCCTGTTCGGTCCCGGTTTGAGGGGCAGAATGATGTGCACACTGGTCCCTTTGCCGCGCCCTTCGCTGGTGAGCCAGACCTTGCCCCGGTGCAGGCGGATGATAGCGCGGATGATGAACAGGCCGAGCCCCGAGCCGCGGATGGTTTCGCCCGGATGCTTGACCCGGTAGAACATGTGAAAGACCTTCTTCTGCTCTTTTTTGTCGATTCCCTTGCCGCGGTCAGAGAATGTCAGGTCGGCTTGCTTGCCTTTTCGGGCCAGCCGGACCTGGATATTGGGGGCGCCGGTGGAATAGAGAATGGCGTTTTCCAGCAGGTTGCGAAAAACGGTCTCCAGGGCCTCGGTGTCGATGTCGGCGTACAGACCCGGTTCGATGTCGAGGCTCATCTTGCCGGCTTTCGGCAGGGCGAACTGGCGATGGCGGAAGTAGCCGCTGACGCACTCCGACAGGTTGTCGCGGCTGAGGGTCAGTTTGAGTCCTTTCTGCTCCAGGCGCTGGGCCGACAGCAGGTTGTTGATCAGGGTGTCAAGCCGGTCGGTGTCGCCCAGCATGGTGTCGATAAAGGTCGACATCTTTTCCGCTGACGGGCGCCGCCGTCGAATGGTTTCCAGGTGCAGCTGCAGCGAGGCGAGGGGCGACTTGAGTTCATGGGTGACCTGGGCGATGAAGTTGTGCTGCGCCCGGTACAGGGCAGCCTGCCGCTGCCAGTAGAGGAAGATGACGTAAACGCCGGCCAGAATGGCGCAGAGCAGCAGAATGCCTTCGGCCAGGATGAACCAGTCGGTACCCACCTGCAGCAGTTCGGGGCTGTATTTCTCAGCCATCGCCCGCAGCTTGAGGTGGCTCTTCATGAACCAGGCGATCCAGAAAACTACCACCACGACCCAGAGCAGCTGGATGCCGATAAGTGCGAAAAGCGGATTGATGAGGCGTTTGAGATCTTTCATGGCTCCTGTTTACCATGCCGGAAGCGGCTCGAACAAGGGAATTGTCGAGGCGGGTTTTACAGTATTGTTACAATAGCTTCGCTCGTTTTTTGGTAAGATTCGAATATTCGATGACTACCTACAGTTCGCAGTGCAACATCCTGGCAGCAAGGAGTTCAATATGGTTTCACCCCTGACCATAGGCAAATACACCGTCCGTTATCCGCTCATTCAGGGCGGGATGGGCGTCCGCATTTCGGCCTCCGGCCTGGCCGGTCACGTCGCCCTCTGCGGCGGCATCGGCCTGATCGCCACCGCCGGCCTTGGGCTGAACAGCCCCCACTACGACGGCAAAAATTTCTTTACCGCCGATCCGCTGGCGCTGAAGGATGAACTCCGCAAGGCCTACGCCATCGCTCCCGACGGCGTGGTCGGCACCAACTGCATGGTGGCGGTGACCAATTACGATGAAATCGTGCGGGCTTCCTGCGAAGGGGGCGCCAAGGTCATTGTCAGCGGCGCCGGCCTGCCGCTCAACCTCCCCGCGCTCACCGCCGATTTCCCCGATGTCGCCCTGGTGCCCATCGTCTCCTCGGTCAAGGCCGCTGAACTGATCGCCAAGAAATGGCACCGGGGCTTCAATCGGCTGCCGGATGCGGTGGTGGTCGAAGACCCGGATACCGCCGGCGGCCATCTCGGCGAAAAAATGGAGAATATCGGCAGCGGCGACTACGACCAGTATGCCACGGTGCGCGGGGTCAAGGCCTACTTTAAGGAAACCTGGAACCTCGATATTCCGGTGATTGCCGCCGGCGGCGTCTGGGACCGGGCCGACCTGCTGCATGCCCTCGAGCAGGGCGCCGACGGTGTGCAGATGGCCAGCCGCTTCGTCTGCACCAAGGAGTGCGACGCCTCCGACGCCTTCAAGCAGATGTACCTCGACTGCCGCCAGGAAGATATCGGCCTGATGATGAGCCCGGCCGGCCTGCCGGGACGGGCCATCCTGAAGAATTTCGACAAGATCCGCCAGCGCGATGTCAGCATGAACGTGCGCTGCCCGTCCGGGTGCCTCAAGAAGTGCGCCTACAAGACCGGGCAGGAGCGCTTCTGTATCGTTCACGCCCTCGACCGGGCCCAGCGCGGCGATGTCGAAACCGGCCTGGTCTTCTGCGGCACCAACGCCTGGAAGGCCAACCGCATCGAGACGGTGCAGGAAGTTTTCAACGAACTCTTTGCTGTCGACACCGTCGACCACGATAATGGCGGTGTGGATACCTGAAGCGAACACCCTTACATAGATCAGATTGCCGGAGGCGGGCCCCAGGGTCCGCCTTCACGTTTTTCGTCGTCGGCAAAGAAAAAGGATCCCCCTAAAATCTTGTCATCCTGTGCTGATCTGCGTTAATATCTGGAAATTTGCAGGAAACCGGCAAGAAGTGCCTCTCGAAGGGAGTTTTCATGA
>NZ_JBFHGD010000035.1:0-20695 GCF_041583255.1 Trichloromonas sp.
AAACTTAGAGCGTTATGCCGATCCAGCCCGCCTCGACCAGTCCCGCAATCAGGAGGAAATCGCCTGGAACCTTCAGGTTCTTCTTTCATAAGGAAACATCCCATGTGCTCCCCTTTCAGAAAATGCTTTCTCATCGCCCTGCTGCTGATCACCACAGGACTCCCCGCATATGCCCTGCAGGGGCCCGGAGAATTCGACATCAACCGCGCCCGCCTGCTCAGCTTCATCCTGCGCGGCCAGATCAACCAGAACCATTACAGCCAGAAGCCGATCGATGATGAATTGTCGAAAGCCGCCTACGACCTTTACCTCAAGCAGCTCGACGGCCAGAAACGCTTTCTGCTCAAGGAGGATGCCGACAAGCTGGAGGTTTTCTCGACCCGTATCGATGACGAAATCAACCGCGGCCGACTGGAACTGGCGGCGCTCGGAGCCCGGATCATGGCCCTGCGGGTGGCCCAGGTCAGAACCATCGCCAACGAACTCATCGACAAGGGTTTTGACCTGAGCATCGACGAGAGCATCGAAACCGATCCGGAAAAGCTCGCCTTCTGCAAGGACGAAGCGGAACTGCGGGAACGCTGGCGCAAGATTATCAAGTTCCAGGTTCTGAGCCGCTACCTGAACCTGCTCGAAGACCAGGAGGGCGAACAGCAGGCCGCGGCCGAAAAGAAGGAACCGCTCAAAAACGTAAAAACGGTTGAGCAGCTGCGCGAGGAGGCCCGGGAGAAAGTCCGCAAGAGCAACATCGACTTCTTCGACCGCATGCTCAAAGAAACCGAACAGGATCATTACGACCGCTACTTCAACGCTGTCACCCGGGCCTTTGACCCCCACACCAATTATCTGCCGCCCCAGTCGAAAGAAGACTTCGACATCAGCATGAGCGGCTCGCTCGAAGGGATCGGCGCCACCCTCCAGGAAGAGGACGGCTACATCAAGGTGGTGCGGATCATCCCCGGCAGCGCCGCCAGCCGCCAGGGGCAGCTGCAGGCCGAAGACATCATCCTGGCCGTGGCCCAGGGGGCCGACGAACCGGTCGATATCACCGATTCCCGGCTGCGCGATGCGGTCAGCCTGATCCGCGGCAAAAAAGGGACTGAAGTGCGCCTGACGGTGAAAAAACCGGACGGCACCCGGCTGATCGTCCCGATCATCCGCGACGTGGTGCAGATCGAGGAAACCTTCGTCAAGGGGACGGTCCTCGATGATGCCGGCTCCGGGAAAAAATACGGCTATATCCGGATCCCAAGCTTCTACCGCGACTTCAAGCACAGCTACGACGGCGAAGGCCGCAACTCAACGGACGACGTGCACCGGGAACTGGCAACGCTCAGCCAGGCCGGCATCAGCGGCCTGGTGCTCGACCTGCGCAACAACGGCGGCGGAGCCCTGACCGACGCCGTCTCGATCACCGGACTCTTTATTGAAAAGGGCCCGGTGGTACAGGTCAAAAACCTCAACGGGCGGGTTCAGATCCTCGCCGACCTCGACCCGCAAATCGACTACCGCGGCCCGATCGTGGTTCTGATCAACAAGTTCAGCGCCTCGGCCTCGGAAATCCTTGCCGGCGCCCTGCAGGACTACAACCGTGCCGTCATCATCGGCAGCGAGCATACCTATGGCAAGGGAACGGTGCAGACCATGGCCGACCTCGACAGCAACCTCCCCTTCATCAACCTGGACAACTACCGTCCGCTGGGGGCCATGAAGATCACCACGCAGAAATTCTACCGGATCAGCGGGGAATCGACCCAGTACCGGGGCGTGGTTCCCGACATCATCCTGCCCGACCGCCTGCGCCACGTTGAAGCCGGGGAACAGTATGTCGATTATTCGCTCCCCTGGGACACGGTCGACCGTACCAGCTACTCCCGCAGGAGCCAGTCCGACCCGGACGCTCAACTGGTCAGCAAAAGCCTGGCCCGGGTCAGAGCCAACCAGGACTACAACGACATATTCGAAGAGGCGGAGCGTGCCAAGGTTCGCCGGGATCGCACCCTGCAGAGCCTGAATGTCGAGGTGGTCCGCAAGGAGCGGGAAGAAGAGAAACGCCTGATGACAAAAAAAACGGGCTCGCTCCACGGTCACGGCGCCATGGCCGCGGATGAAGACGAACGGGAGGAAAAACAGAACCTCAGCGAAAAAGAACGGCACCAAGAATGGCTCAAGGAGCTTGCCGAAGACCCTTATATCGGGGAATCCCTGCATGTTCTTCAGGACATGACCTTGACGGCGGCCCCCCCATCCCTGGCGGAACAGGGAGCTGCCAAACCCTCCGCCTACTCGCGGCCTTAAAACACACCTGGAGCCTGACGAACCAGGCGGGCCCAAGCGAAACGGGCTCCTTTTCAACCGATAGCCGTCGCTATTGATCGGAAAGGAGCCCGCAAGAAAGCAAAGAGACGATTTTACCGCCGGCCCATGAATCGTCCGACAGCTTTGCGAGGAGCGTTCAGCCCCCCCAGCGGGGCGACTGTTCCAGCCTGCTGGTCAAGACATTCTCCCGGGTCAGCTGCTTGCCGGCCCGATCGGCCCGCTGACAGACCTGCTCGGCATCACAGCCGACGACCGCTTCCATCATCGCCCGAAGGGCAGCGCCGTCCAGCGGCAATATCTGCTCCCGAATCTGCCCGATCAACCTGTCCAGCGGAACCCGCTCGGTCCAGACCGTCAGCAGCAGCATGGCCGCCCCGTACAGGTCTGATTCGACATCCATGGCGTGGGTGTTATGCTGCTCCCAGACGAACACCTGCTCCCGGATCCTCTCCCGCTCCATAACCGAACCGATGTTGCGCATGGCCAGCAGCCGCTGCAGCAGCTGGGGACTTTCCTGGCGGGCAAAGCCCTTGGCCAGCAGTTCGCAGATGCCGTCAATAAACCAGCGGGTGTAGTAGGAAGGGCGGCCGTCGATATCGTGCCGCAGGGCGGGGAGTTCGCCGAGAATATCGTGCCCCAGCTCGTGCGGCAGGGTATCGTAAAGCAGGTCGGTCAGTTCCAACGGGGCACCGGGTCCGATCAGGGGCTCCCCGGTACGCACCAGCGCCAGGCGGACTTCGCTCCAATTCGCTTCGGCCGGGTAAGCCGCTTCAAAGGCATAGGACAACGGCAGCTCATCGAACTCGATCAGGTACAACAGCACTCCTTTTTTCAACGTTCCCCCGGAAGCCGCTTCAACATACTGGTAACAGCGCTTTACCGCATCGGCCACGCCGAAGAGTCCCCGTTCCTGCGCATTCGAAATATTGGTTTCGATCACCAGCTGACGTCCGCGACCGAGATCAAAGAGGTAGTGCTGCATGCCGGCGATCTGCTCGGGGTTGATGGTGGTCGACGGGTACGGGGTGCCGTCAGGCCCCAGTGCCATAACTTCCTGGGAAAAGATCACGCTATAGAGCGCTTCGCCGGAATCGGCAGACGCCTGCGCCGCCAGCATTGAAAAGACCAAGAAACACGTAACCAACCACTTCATTCAACCACCCCTTTTTCCGTCCCAACCACCCCGGACAGGTTAATTTCTGTTACTTTTCGCCTAGTTACAGTCTCCACCTGCGGATCTTTTCTTCCAATAATCGTGCCGAACACCTTTTCGATTCGGCAGACGGAGGACAACCGCTGTCATTCCATCCACATAGCAGGCAAAAAAAATTACTCATGTGTATACACAGAGCCGGAAACCGTTGAAAGTGCGAAAAAAAATGCCGTTTTTTGACTTGACAACATCCCAACTGCCGCTTTAATCGAAGCAACGGATAAAAAATTGACACTCGCCTTCAGCCCGTTGTTGATCACGGCCAGCAACTGATCCATTAACAGCAACGTTACAGAAAATGGAGGTTCCAAATGAACAAGATCCGCCTGATGCTCTACTGTCCGCTGATCCTCGCCGCCACCCTGATGGTCGGCGGCTGTGCTTCCGGCACTGCCGACAGGGTCGCCAGCGCCTCGGGCGTCGATGCCCAGCTCGCCCAACTGCAGATGCAGGAGCAGAGCCTGGCCGCCCGCGAAGCAGAATTGCAGCAGCAGGCCCAGCAACTCCAGGAGCAGATGCGCGCCGCCGGCGCCGCCGAAGCCGAGGCCTATGCCGCCCAGGCCCGGGCCCGCGAGTCTCTGGAGCAAGCCCGGACGACACCGGCATCCGCCGCTGACGACAGCCTCTTCCCCCCCGCCGCTGAACCGGGACACTGCTACGCCCGCCTGCTGATTCCGGCCCAGTACCAGACCGTTACCGAGAAGATACTCAAGCACGACGCCGGGGAACGGGTCGAGATCATCCCGGCCCGCTACGAAACGGTAAAGGAGCAGGTTCTGGTTGAAGAGGCCTCGCAGAAACTCGAAACCATCCCGGCCAAGTACGGCTTTGTCGATGAGCAAGTGCTGGTCAAGCCGGCCGCCCAGAAAATGGTCGAGGTTCCGGCCCGTTATGAGACCGTCACCGAGCGGATCCTGGTCAAGCCGGCCCATACCGTCTGGAAAAAAGGGTCCGGCCCGATCCAGCGGATCGACGATTCAACCGGTGAAATCATGTGTCTGGTCGAGGTTCCAGACGAGTTTCGCACTGTTTCCAAGCAGGTCCTGAAATCGCCGGCCACCACCCGGGCCATCGACGAACCGGCTGTTTACCAGACCGTCAAGAAACGCGTCATGATCGAAGCGCCCCAGACCCGTACCGTTGAAATCCCGGCCAAGTACAAAACGGTTTCGGTGACCAAACTGGTCACCCCGGCCCAGGAAAAGCGCATCCCGGTTCCGGCGGAATACCAGACCGTCAGCAAGCGGATGAAAACCGCTGATGAGCACATGGAATGGCGTGAAATCCTCTGCGAAACCAACATGACCCACGGCAAGATTTCACAGATCCAGAGAGAACTCCAGAAGGCCGGCTACAACCCCGGCCCGATCGATGGCGTCATCGGTTCCCAGACCATGTCGGCAGTCAACGCGTTCCAGAAGGATAAGAATCTGACCGTCAGCAAGTACCTGACCATGAACACCATCAAGGCTCTGAACGTAACGCCTTAGCCGTCACCGCAATTCAGCGTCTTCCTTTCGGAGGGCCCTGCATCGGGGCCCTCCGGCCACGCTTCCCCGCCGACACCCAGCCACAAAACGTCATTGTAATCCCTTTAATGCTTCGGTAATATGGGCGACGACTACCGCAAGGGGTCCACGATCTGCCTTAAAGGACGACACGATGACGAAGTCTGCGGGATTCAGCCTGTCGAATGCGATCGGCAACACCCCCCTGGTTGAACTGACCCGGCTGGGAGCCGGCTCGGCGGTCAGAATTTTTGCCAAGCTCGAAGGGAACAATCCGGGCGGCTCGGTCAAGGACCGGCCGGCGTGGTACATGTTGAAAAAAGCCGAGGAAAGCGGCCTGCTCTCTTCGGGGAAGATTATTCTCGAGCCGACCTCGGGCAATACCGGGATCGCCCTGGCCATGATCGGCGCCGCCAGGGGCTACCGCGTCAAACTGGTGATGCCGGCCTGCGTCAGCGTCGAACGCCGCAGCGTACTCGAAGCCTACGGCGCCGAAGTCGTTCTTTCCGAGGCCTGCCAGGCGACCGATGGCGCCATCCGGCTGGCGCACCAGATCCTGGCCGAAGAGCCCGGCCGCTACTACATGCCCAACCAGTATGCCAACCCCGACAACCCCCTCTCCCACTACCAGACAACCGGCCCGGAAATCTTTGCCCAGACCCACGGCGAAGTCGACGTCTTCGTGGCCGGCATGGGCACTTCCGGCACCCTGATGGGGACCGGCCGCTACCTGCGGGAAAAGAAACCCGGCCTGAAAATCGTCGGCATCGAGCCGCGGCTCGGGCACAAGGTGCAGGGACTGAAGAACATGCAGGAAGCGATCGTTCCCGACATCTACCGGGAGGAACAACTCGACCGTAAAATCACCGTCGAAGACGAAGTGGCCTTTGAAACAACGCGGCGGCTGGCTCTCGAAGAGGGGATCTTTGCCGGCATGTCCAGTGGTGCTGCAGTAGCCGGTGCCCTGCAGGTCGCCCGGGAAATGACCTCCGGAGTCATCGTCACCCTGCTGCCGGATCGCGGCGACCGCTATCTCAGCACCGCCCTGTTCCGCTCGGTGTGCGCCTGCTGTCCGCCCTGATCCGCACAAATACCGTAAAGACCATTCAACCCCAACGAACCGGCCACACCACCATGGCGATTCCGGAACTGCTCAGAAAATCCGCCGAAAAACTGCTGTCCGAATATTGCGACGAGCGCGAGCCATGCTGCGAGCTGAACCACACCCGCCTCACCTTTCGCATCGGCGGTGACCGGGCTACCCTCATCGAGGAGCGCTGGGCCTACCTTGAACAGGGCCACTGGCTGATCCGGCCGGTTGCCCAGTTCAGATACAACGCCGACCTGGTCCAGTGGTCGCTCCATTATTACAACAGCAGTAAAAAAACCTGGGTCTTCTACCTCAACTTCGGCCCCTCTCTCGACCTGGCCAAAATTCTCAGGCACGTCGATGACGACCCCCTGCGCACATTCTGGTTCTGACTTCGCCGGGCACCGGCAACCGAGGTCGCGCAAGGCGTTGTCGCCGGCAGTCGCCTTGACAAGCGGCCGGCATGCGCTAGAACATTAGTATCCTTTCTACTACTTCATTTCAGGAGGAGACTGATGATCCGCAACGCCGCATACTGCCTGACCCTGATGACCCTGACCGTCAACCTGGCCTGGGCCGGCCCCGGGCTGCCGGAACAGAGCAAGGCCTTCTTCCAGCCTGTCCCCTCGGCGCCGCCCCAACTTGCCGGCAACCCGTCGTCTCCGGAGAAACTGCTGCTTGGTCGAATGCTCTATTTCGAACCGCGCCTCTCGGCCTCCAGCCTGATCAGCTGCCAGACCTGCCACAATGTCGGCCTGGCCGGCGCCGACATGCAGGAGACTTCCGTTGGTCACGGCTGGCAGAAAGGCCCGCGCAATGCGCCGACCACCCTCAACGCGGTTTTCAACCAGGCCCAGTTCTGGGACGGCCGCGCCAAGGATCTGGCCGAGCAGGCCAAGGGTCCGGTTCAGGCCTCGGTCGAAATGAACAACACGCCGGAGCAGGTACTCGCCACCCTGCGCAGCCTGCCTGAATACGTCGAACTCTTCAAAAAAGCCTTCCCGCAGGATCAGCAGCCGTTGACCTTCGACAACATGGCCCGCGCCATCGAGGTCTTCGAGGCGACCCTGCTCACCCCGGACGCTCCATTCGATCGTTTTCTCAACGGCGACGTCGCGGCACTCACCGACACGGAGAAAACCGGCCTTTCCCTGTTTATCGACAAGGGCTGCGTCGGCTGCCACAGCGGCACCAACATCGGCGGATCGGGATATTTTCCCTTTGGTGTCGTGGAAAAACCGTCAAGCGACATACTTCCGCTTGACGACACCGGCCGATTCAAGGTAACTAACGTGGCGGCGGATGAATACGCCTTCCGGTCGCCGTCACTGCGTAATGTCGCCCTGACCCCGCCCTACTTCCATTCCGGCAAAGTATGGAAACTCCTTGATTCAGTACGAATCATGGGAGCGGCGCAACTGGGGATCACCCTTACCGGGGGCGAGGCCGAGCAGATCACCGCCTTTCTCAAAACCCTGACCGGAGAACAGCCGCGCGTTGAACACCCGATTCTGCCCCCCCAGCAGGACGATACCCCGCGACCGGTGCTGACCGGCACCGGCAGCTGACATGGAAGCACCTCCGCTGCCGACAACTTCGGCAGCGGGGGGTTAAACGGCCGGCCTGCTTCCCCGGCTTTTCACTGGATGATCTTATCAGCATGAAGCTTTTTCGCCTTGCGCTCGGGCTTTTTTTCAGCCTGGCTGTCTCCGTCTCCGCCCAGGACGTCCCCCCGACCCCCAACCTGCAGAGCGCCTTCCCCAGCGTCGCCGACGTCATTCCCAGGGGCGCGCAGCTCGCCGAAGACGCGGTCAAGGCTGAATCGCTGCTTGCCCCCTTGAGCGAACTCGGCGCTCTCAAAACCGAGATCACCGCCGCCCGAACCCGGCAGACTGAACTCATGCAGCGGATTTCAAGCCTCGGTGCGCCGGCAGATTGGAGCTTCGACCGTCTGCTCGAAGTTCGCAGCACCATCACCGGGCAGATGGCCGGGCTGAAAAAAACCCTCGACACCCTGTCGCTGAAACTGACCGAAGCCGACCAGATCCGCCAACGCTGGAACGACCGTGAAGAGTTCTGGGTAAAGTGGCAGCAGCATCTGAAAAATTCCCAGGTCGAGATTTCCAAAGGGGCATTTACCGGCAGCCTTGCCACCTGCAAGCGGGTTATCGACCGGGCGGCTGAAATCGCCGCGCCGCTGGTCGCCCTGCAAAAGGACGTCACTGGTCTGCAGACCACCCTGCTCGAGGTGCAGAACCAGATCGACACGATCCTGAGCAGCCTGCGCAAGCAGACCTTCAAGAAAACCACCCACTCCTTTGCCAACCGCGACTTCTACCACCAGTTCAACACCGATCTCTGGATCTCGGTAAAAACCGGTATCGACGAGGTGCAGAAGGTTAAATGGGAATTCCTCTCGGACCGGTTCTGGCTCCCCCCCCTGCAGCTCATTCTGGCCGTTGGTCTGGCCCTTTTCATTCGGCATCACCAGCGCAGAACCCAGATTACCGAAGAATGGCATTTTATCGCCATCCACCCCTGGGCGACCGGGATCTTCGTGGCCGTCATCTCGCTCAGCGCCCTGTACGAAAACGCCCCGTCCATCTGGAAGCTCGGCATGTCGCTGCTTGCCGCGCTGACCGCCGCGATCCTGGTCTCCGGTCTGCTGACAAACCCTCGCAAAAAATTCATGGTCTACCTGCTGGCGGCCCTTTTCATCATCACCCAGGTCCTGCATCTGATCGCTTTTCCAGCGCCGCTCTACCGGCTCTACCTGACCGCCCTCTGCCTGCTCGGGATTCCGGTACTGCTGGTGCTGGCCAAACGCAACCTGCACGCCCATGACGGCCGGATGGACGCCTTCACCCTCGCCCTCAAGGTCGGTGCCGGGGTGCTGCTGGTTGCCCTCTTCGCCCAGATCAGCGGCTACAGCAACCTCTCGTCCCGGCTGATCGTCTCTTCGGTCAGCACCGTCTTCCTGAGCCTCTTCGTCGCCATGACCATTCGCCTGGGTCACGGCGGCATCCGCTTCCTGCTGACCCATCCGCTGGTGCTGCGCCACCCCTTCTTTTACCGCTACGGCGACGAGTTGACGACCCGTCTTTCCAATATCCTGCAGATTTTCATCGCCAGCTATTCCCTCCTCTACCTGCTGGTCGTCTGGGGGATTTACGACTCGCCCGCGCAGGCGTGGAGTGCCTTGATGGATAAAAGCACGACCCTCGGTGAAACGGAAATCTCCCTTCACATGGTGGTGCTGGTGGTGCTGGTGCTCTATCTGGCCATCTCATTCTCCTGGTTTCTCCGCGCGGTGCTTGAAGCACAGATCTTTCCGCACCGGGATTTCGACCGCGGCGTACGCGACGCCATAAAGAAACTGCTCCACTATTCTATTGTTTTCATCGGCTTCCTCTTTGCCATGAGCCTGGCCGGAGTCGAACTGAAAAATTTCGCCGTGCTGGCCGGAGCCTTCGGTATCGGTATCGGTTTCGGCCTGCAGAACATCGTCAACAACTTCGTCAGCGGCATTATCCTGCTCTTCGAGCGCCCGGTCCGGGTCGGTGACGTGGTTGTCATCGACGACCAGTGGAGCACGGTCCGCAAGATCGGCCTGCGATCGACGGTTGTAGAGACCCTCAACAAGTCGGAAATCATCGTTCCCAACTCGGAATTGATCTCGCAGAAAGTGACTAACTGGACCCTGTCCACAAGCATGGCCCGGGCGGTCATTCCCGTCGGCGTCGCCTACGGCAGCAACGTCGCCAAGGTGCTGTCTCTGCTGCGCGAAGCGGCTCAGGCCAGCAAGGATGTCCTTGAGACGCCAGAACCTTCGCCGATATTCACCGGCTTCGGCGACAGTTCGCTGAATTTCGAGTTGCGGGTCTGGATCGCCAATGCCGACCGGATGCTGGTGATTCGCAGCCAGATTCTGCAGTTTATCGAGCAGCGTTTCCGCGAAGAGAACATTGAAATCCCCTTTCCCCAACGCGATCTGCACCTGCACCTGAAAGACGCCCGGCTGCTAAAACGCCTGAGCGAAGCGGACACGCCCCCCCCGGCAGCAGAAAGCTGACCCGGATATCCAACATTTGCCCGCCCCGCTATTGAGCTATCAGCTTAAAAGTGCTATCGTTTCCTCTCTAAACTATCCGGGAGGAAACAAATGCACAAATCACCCCATGCCATGATCCTGGGAACGGGCCGGAGCGTTCCCGACAGGGTTCTGACCAATGCCGACCTGGAACGAATGGTCGACACCACCGACAGCTGGATCATGGAACGCACCGGCATCCGGGAACGGAGGATCGTCGAACCTGGCACCCCGCTCTCCGACCTGGCTGCCGCTGCGGCCCGCAATGCCCTCGAAAACGCGGCGGTTGCGGCCGAAGAGATCGACCTGATCATTCTCGGGTCGGTCACCGGCGACATGAAATTTCCGGCCACAGCTTGCATTATCCAGGATAAAATCGGCGCCAAAAACGCGGTGGCCTTCGATCTGTCCGCTGCCTGCTCCGGGTTTCTTTACAGCCTGCAGGTCGCCACGGCCATGATGGGCTCAGCCGGCTATAAACGCGTACTGGTTATCGGCGCCGAAATCCTCACCTCCATGGTGAACTGGCAGGACCGTGATACCTGTGTCCTCTTCGGCGATGGCGCCGGCGCGGTGGTTCTTGGCCCTTCGATCGACAATCGGGGCATCATTCACTGCTGTCTCGGCAGTGACGGCTCCTGTGCCAACCTGCTCTACAATCCGGGCTGCGGCAGCATCAACCCGCCCACACCTGAAAACGCCGCCGCCAATCTGCACACCATCAACATGGCCGGCCGGGAGGTCTTCCGACACGCCGTGACCGCCATGACCAACGCCATGCAGCAGGTCCTGCAGGAAGCCGGCATCGCGCCAGAGCAACTCAATCTGCTCATCCCGCACCAGGCCAATCTGCGGATCATCGAAGCCGTAGCAAAACGTTTCGACGTCCCCGCCGAAAAGGTCTACGTCAACGTCGATCGCTTTGGCAACACCTCGTCGGCTTCGATCCCGATCGCCATCGACGAGGCCCGCCGCACCGGCAAAATTGCCTCCGGCGACCTGGTCGGCCTGGTCACTTTTGGCGCCGGTCTCACCTGGGCGTCCTCCGTCATCCGCTTCTGATCCACAGTCTGAATTTCTTTTCTTCGTCATTTGCATTCCCCAAAAGCCGAAGTAAACTGGAAGAAAGGAAAGGAGGATTAAACAGATTAGAGCACACAACAAGACATAGAATCTATCGCCCCCCGAGGGGGGATTCATCGCTCTGCCCCGCAGGGCGAACAAGTCAGCAGAGCAAAACGCTGGCGGCAAACGGAAAAAGCCCCATCACCGAACAGGTGATGGGGCTTTTAGTTTGTGCACGCCAAGCGGCTTGGAGTGGATTACATCCCGGAGAGGGTCTTGAGAATCTCGGGGTCCGCCTCTTCTTCGGCCAGAATGGTGTGACAGGTGTCGCAATCCATGGAGATGACTTCGCCGGTCTCCGTCTCATGCTCTTCGTCGTGGCAGCGGAAACAGCCGACATCGTCGTTATGGCCGATGTGGTTGGTGTAGGTCCCCCACTTGATGTTCATCTCGGGAAAGACGTTTTCGGCGTATGCCGCCTGGATCCCGGCGATCGACTTCTTCAGCTGATCGGCTTTGGTTTCGGCCACGCCGGAAAAGTTGTTCTGATAGAATTCGTTGAGTTCGCCAGCAATAGTCGCCTTGGCCTCATCCAGCGAGGCGTATTCCCTGACGATAACTTCCATCGCCTTTTTCTTGATGAACGGGATGCTGCTGTCGATGGCGCCGCTCAGGATCTTGTTATCCACCGCCACTCCCGGGGGGAGGTAGATATGGGTCGGGCGGTTGTGGCAATCGATGCAGTCCATCTCGCGAGTTTCAGCTTCCCAGCCGGATTTCTTAAACACTTCGTCGGCATCAGGCGAGCGGTAGACCATCTTGCTCCCATCCTGGTTGGCCAGAATCACTTCGGGAATGGTCATGCGGTCATGCCCCGAGGCCTTGTAATAGATCTTGTTTTCCGGCGCGACATGCCAGTGAATCCCGTGAGAGCTGGTAGCACGATCGCCCGCCGAGCCGATCTTCATCAGCAGCACGGTCTTGACGTGGGTGTTGTTTTCGTCTTCAAGGAACTTATCTTTGATCACCAGCTTGTCGCCATGGAACATTTCGGGGCGGTGACACTCCTCGCAGGTATCCCGGGCCGGGCGCAAGCCATGCACCGGGGTTTCGATCGGGCGGGGATAGGTGTTGAGGGCGACCGCAAGGAGCTGGCGGGCGCCGGAGATCTTGGACTTGACGAACCAGTCGGCGCCGGAACCGATATGGCACTCAACGCAGGACACCCGCGAATGGGGAGAATTGAGGTAAGCGGTTCTTTCGGGGTTCATGACCGTGTGGCAGAACTCGCCGCAGAACCCGACTGACTCCATGTAGTGATAGGCCCGGTACCCGAGCATCGAAAAGATCACCAGGTTGATACAGGTCAGAAATACGGCAAAAAAGATCAGTTTCCGCATCCGGCTGAATTTTTCCGGGTCGGTAAAGTACCCCTTGAGATATTCCAGGGTGAACAGCCGCACTTCCTCTTTGCCCTTAAAGAAAAAGAGGCCGAGAAAAACCAGGACCAGGCCGCCGACAAAAGCCGGACCGAGCAGCATGTAGATTGCGGCCGAAAAATAGGTATTCTGGATGTGGAACAAAACATCGTAGACGATCGCTCCGAACAGAAACGGCGTTGCCGCGGTGACGATCATGGCGCCGATCAGGGAAACCCGGCTGCGCGCAATCCCTTTGGCAAATGCGGTGATAATTTCAGGCAACGTTTTCATTTAGTGATCCCTTCTCCCGTAACGATAATTGTCCTACCAAACCAGTGATAAATTCACAAAAACAAACAAAACTACAAATGTCGAACACTGGGAAATACGAATGAACCATTTGTAGTTACGTTGATTTTTTCGTAGACATCTGCAGAGGCAACCCGGGTTAGTATCATCTCTGAGGCGAAAATGTCAACGGATAAGTTTTTAATTATTCTACATCAACGGATTCAACTTGCATCATCGAAACAGAAAAGGGCCGCCATCGCTGGCGGCCCCCTTCTGTTTTTTTCAGTGATTCAAGGATCTAGTGCGACCCGTGCATGAAGGCGTAAACCATCAGAACCACGAGTGCCATACCGATGAACACGGCAGTGAAGCCAAACGCTTTGAAGAAGAAATCATAAAGGATGCCGCTCGGCTTCGGCTTCTCGAACTTATGCAGAATGCCTTCCGCCTCGTAGCGCTTCCACTGATCGCCGCGCTCGTGAATAAACTCTTCTTTCGGCATTTCACCGTTGAAGATGACGAAGTCCATGGGGAACTTCTCCGGCCGCCCGTGGGTGTTGAAGAAGTGAACGGTAAAGATGAAGCCGGTCGCCAGAAGCGCCTCGTCCGAGTGAACGATGGTCGCCACGTTAAAGGCCCAACCGGGAAGGAAGGAACCGAAGAACTCGGGGAACCAGAGCATCAGGCCGGAACCACCGATGGCGAACATACCCCAGAAGACCGCGATAAAGTCGAATTTCTCCCAGTAGGTCCAGCGCTCGAAGGTCGGCTTGGGACCGCGGAACAGGAACCAGCGGACCATGTTGGTAACGTCGCGGATGTCGCGGAAGTTGGGGCAGAGCGACTCGGGACCGAACAGGCGCTGCAGGAAGTGTCCGGGGATATCCTCACGAATGAAGAGGAAGTGAATCGACAGGTAAATCGCCGAGGCGAAGTAGATGAAGGTGATCCCGGCGCAGATGCGGTGAATCAGCGCGGCGTTGGCGGCCGAACCGAAGAACTCCATGAAAACCTTGGCCCAGTGCTGGTCGGCAAACTTCAGCGGCAGGCCAGTCAATGACAGGCCAAGGAAGCTGATGATAACCAGGAAGTGCAGGAACACGTGGCGCTTGGTGAAACGGCGGTACATCTTGTGCGGGTCTTTGATGTGCTGGGTAAAACCATGCTCCATCAGCTCGCGCTTCTTCTCGCGGTTCTCCACGAAGCCACGGAACATCCAGAGCAGGGTATGGATCCAGAAGACCGCAAAGGTCGAGACCAGCAGGCCGGTCATGGCCACGAAGGTGTAGTAGAGAAGCGGATACTTGTCCTTGTCGTGCGAACCATGGGAATAATACATGGTGAACAGCGGGGTCGAGTTCTCATGGCACTGGGCACAGGAGGCTACCAGGTTAGCCTCGTTGACGCTCGAATTCGGGTCAGCAGCCGGCAGGACGTTGTGCGAGGTGTGGCAGTCGGCACAGCCGGCCACCAGCTCGGGAAAGCCGAGGCGATAGTTCTTGCCGTGGTAGCTGTCCATATAGGTCTTGACGGCAACGTTGAAGACGCCGTTGCGCGCCATCATCTCCTCGTCGGCATGACACTTGAGGCAGACGCTGGTATGAAACTCGCGCACATCGTGGGACTGGCCGTCGCCGACGGGCTTGATTTCATGCAGGTTGTGACAATCGTGACAGGCAGCCGAATCGGGGTTACCCGCCATGACACCCTTGCCATGCACGGAGTCAAGGTAATCGGTATGATCATCGTGGCAGCCGGTGCACTTTTCGACGACCTTCTTCTTGTCGCCCTTCCAGTAGCTGTGGGTATGCACATCGGAATGGCAGTCAGAACAACTCACGCCGTTGAGCATGTGAACGCTGGCGTAATGCTCGGCGGTCTGCGGCTTGTGGCAGCGCACGCAGTTAACCGGCTCCGGCATGATCGTGCCATCCATGTGGCCCTGCAGGTCAGACAATTCGATGTGACAGCTGGTGCAGGCGTTCTGCCCATGAACCGATGCGCTGAACTCCTCAACGGAGACGACATCTTCATGGCATTCCAGGCAGGCTTTGGGGTCAATTGCCAGCCCGTTTTCCGCTGCTGCCGGCAGCACCAGAAACAACAGCAGGACCAGGGACATCAACAAACGTGGCAGTGCGTGTCGCATGAAACTCCTCCTAACTCCGTTAAAATTCCTTCGCAGCCCGAGACAACACAAAAACTTGGCTCAGCAATGCGGGTAAAATCAAGCCAGCGAGCATCTGCCCGTCGACAGACACCCATGTATAGCATGTATAGTATTTATATACAGCGCCCCTGATTACCACGGCGTTCATAAAAAGTCAATTGTGAAACCGCACTTAGGTATTCTTTTCCATTGAAGGTAATCACTGCTCTTCTCGGGCCAGCAATCGCATTGTTTACGCTAAACACCCGACAATACGACACTTCCCGCCATCAGGGGCGCATCCCCCGCAAGAGCCTCTGGACAATTCCATTGCATTATGGTTGAATTCGCTGGCGATTACACCCGTCAATATTTACGCCAGCTCATTACATAAAGACCTCACCCCAAAAAGGAACAGACATGTTTAAAGACACCGGCCTTGTTCTGGCCATCTGTGCGTTTGCTCTTTACATCATCGGCGGACTTGCGACCTTCAGTGGCGTCGGCATCGTCTTTCTGGTCGGAAAAAACGACCTCTTCGGCTGGGGCCAGGGGACAGGAATCGGCTACCTCTTCATCTGCGTCGGCCTGTGCCTTTCGATCTTCGGCGTTCTCTTCATGCGGGTCTTCCGCAACCGCGGGCCGCGCTGATCAATTCAATTGCAGGCAATAAAAAAGGGGCGCGTCCACAAGGACGCGCCCCTTTTTACGTTTCAATGTTCGAAACTTACTTTGCAGCCAGTTCCATCACTTTTTCAGTGAAGGGGTTGGCGAACAGGATGATCATGGCAACAACGAAGACGTAGATGGCCAGGGACTCGATCATGGCCAGACCGATCATCATTGTGGTCAGAATCTTCCCGCTTGCGCCGGGGTTACGGGCAACGCCCTCGACTGCGCTCTTAATAGCGAGCCCTTGGCCGAGACCGGTTCCGAAAGAACCGATTGCCATGCCGAAACCGGCAGCGATCATACACCATGCGAAAAATTCCATTGTGGTACTCCTTTCTCGGGTTTGTTGTTCCTAAACAGTATAGGACCTATAAATCGCCGTAGCGAAGTGTCGACTTAGTGAGCCTCTTCCAGGGCGCCGGCGATGTAGATCATGGCCAGCAGGGTAAAGACGAAGGTCTGGATCAAGGCAACCAGAACGCCCATCATCATCATCGGCACCGGCAGCAGGAACGGCACCAGCGCGAAGAAGATCATCAGGACGATTTCGTGGCCGTACATGTTACCGAAAAGACGCAGAGAGAGCGAAAGCGGGCGGGCCAGGTGACCGATGATTTCAATGACGAAGATCAGCGGAGCCAAAACCAGGATCGGACCCATAAAATGCTTGAGATAGCCGAGGCCATGCTCCTTGACACCAATGATATGGGTCATGGCGAAGACGGTCAGGGCCAGCGCCGCATTGGTGTTGAGGTTGGCTGTCGGCGGGTAGAAGCCGGGAATCAGGGCGACCAGGTTCGACACCAGGATGAACAGGGCGAAGGTCGCCAGCAGGGGAAAGTAGGTTTTACCTTTGGGCCCCATGGTTTCTTCGATGAGATTCTCGATGCCCGACATGATGACTTCCATGAAGTTCTGCACGCCGGAAGGAACCATTTTGATGGCGCGCGATGCAAGGAATGCCACGATGATCAGCACCAGCATGACAAACCAGGTGTAGGTCACATGCTCGCCGACATGGGTGTGGAGCTGCTGTTCGAGCCACTGCAGAAAAAGAAAGGGATGCGTCATGGTTTGTTACTGCCTCCTCATTTCACTTAGATCGATCGCTTTATGGTGGTAATCAGCACATTCAGAACCACCACCGAAAGTCCGACCACCAGGGCTATCACATCGACCCTGGCCTTGGCTATCAACAGGAACAGCGCGCCCCCGAGGACCACCAATCGAACTACATAACTGAACTGAAAACCCTTGGCCGACTGCCTCGATGGCGCCCCCAGCAATCGACTGAGGGCCAGGTACCGCCAGTAATAGGCGAGAATGGCCAGCAGCCCTCCGGCAAGAACCCCAAGGGTAACCGGCAGCGACCGCCACAGCAGACTGACCAGGATCAGAGCCGCCAGGATAATCCAGTTGCGCCGGGACATCTCTCCCAGCAATTGGTCATCCCTGTCCGCCGCCATTTTCCTCGGTTTCTTCCTTCTGGCGCTTCAGCTCGCGCGCCGTCAGAATGAAGATATTGCGGAAACCCGAGATGATGCCGAGCACCAGAAAGATCAGCGTGAACCAGGGAGCCGTCTCGAAATACTTGTCGAGCCACCACCCCATGCCGAGTCCGATGAAGGTGGACGCCACCATCGAGATCCCGACACTTGAAAGAAACCCAAGAGATTTGAACAGTTGGCGGTTGCTTTCGGCCATAATCAGGGTATCCCGCCGGATTTTTCTGGTTGAAAAACCTGCATTAAGTATCACATGGATCGGAGGATGTCAATTGTTTTGGTCGTCCCTTGCGCACTTATTCGTCTCCCCGCTTGCGCCCCTGCCAGTCCCGCACACTCCAGCCAACCTGGTTCCACATCCCCCGCAGCATCTGCAGCTCGCGACGGTCGAGTCCGGCCCGCTGGTGTATCTGCCGCAGGCTGTTCATCACCCCTTCCGGCTTCTTCGGGTTGAGAAAAGCGATCCGCGTCAACACCGCTTCGATCTGCCCGAACAACCCTTCGAGGGCGCCCTGTTCCGGCACATCGCGCTCCGGCGCTGCCGGCAGAGCCTGCGGCTGCCTCGCCAATTCGTGCGCAAACAGCAGTACCGCCTGCGCCAGGTTGATGGAGCCGACCTCGGCCGAGGTGGCGATGGTGGCAGCATGAGAACACAGGGCCACCTCGTCGCTGGTCAGGCCGACATCCTCGCGGCCGAACACCAGCCCCATCCGTCCGCCGGCCGGCAGCCCCTGGCGCAGCGCCGGAACCTCTGCAATATCGAGCAGCTCGCCACGCAGGCGGCCGCTGCGCCGGGTGGTCGCCACGGTCACATGCAAATCGGCGATGGCGGCGGGCAGGTCGGCAAAGACCCGCGCTTCCCCCAGCAGATGGTTGGCAGCCACGGCAAACTTGCGGGCCTCGGGATGAAGATACTGGCAGGGGTTGACCAGGCGCAGGTCACAGACGCCAAAATTGGCCATGGCCCGGCAGACCATGCCGATATTTCCCGGGTTCTGCGGTTCGACCAGGACAATGGACAGATTATCGATGAACGGTGATTGCATTCGTACTCCTGGCGATTCAGGCCACACGGCAAAACAGGGAGCGCCCCCAGCCAAGCCGTTTGCCGGCGCTCACGCCGGCAGACCCGAAGCAGCACCTCAACTTCCGTCGCGGGAGGAGGCTCCGGCACGGCTCACCCCATGGACCGGAATGCGCTACTGTACTCGAGAAGCCGCTGCCGTGGCAACAGCACACTGGCGACATTTTATGATTTAGGGTAATCTTGCTATACTTTCATCCGGCCGCTTCCCTCGACAGTAAGGATACCCACAGACTCCCATGGCGACAACTCTCGATCGCACGTTCAGGCGCTTCACAGGCGGCAACGGCACTTCCGGGCGCAAAGGCCCGCAAGGACACGGCAAGCTCGGCACCTTTCTCGGCGTCTTCACCCCCACCGTCCTGACCATCCTCGGCGTCATCATGTACCTGCGCTTCGGCTGGGTCGTCGGCCAGGTCGGCCTGTTCAAGGCGCTGTTCATCGTCGCGCTGGCCAACGGCATCACCATCATCACCTCGCTGTGCCTGTCGGCCATCGCCACCAACAGCCGGGTCGGGGTCGGCGGCGCCTACTTCATCATCTCCCGCAGCCTCGGGCTGGAGATCGGCGGCTCGATCGGCCTGCCTCTCTTCCTCTCCCAGGCCTTCTCCATCACCCTCTACGCCTACGGTCTGGCCGAATCGCTGCGCTTCGTCTGGCCCGGCGTCCCGATCCAACTGGCCGCCTTCACCATCATCCTGGCGGTCGGCGCCCTGGCATTCCGGGGGGCCGGCTTCGCCCTGAAGAGCCAGATTCCGATCATGGTCCTGATCGGCCTGTCGCTGCTCGCCCTGTCCAGCGGCTCGCTGATCAACGGCAGTTTTCACAACCTGTTCGCCGCCACGCCGCCGGCCGAGGAAAGCTTCTGGGCGGTCTTCGCCATCTTCTTCCCGGCGGTCACCGGGATCATGGCCGGGCTGAGCATGTCCGGCGACCTGGAAAACCCCCGCGAGTCGATTCCCCGCGGCACCCTGCTGGCGGCCCTGACCGGCTTTGCCGTCTACCTGGTCGTGCCGTTTTTTCTGGCCTTTGCCGCCGAGCCCGACGCCCTGCGCAGCGAGCCCCTGATCTGGACCAAGGTCGCCCTGCTTGGCCCCTGGCTGGTGCTGCCGGGCCTGTGGGGGGCGATCTTCTCCTCGGCGGTCGGCTCCATGCTGGCCGCCCCCCGCACCCTGCAGGCACTGGCCAAGGACCGGCTGGTGCCGGAACGGCTGGCCAAGGTCTCCAAGCGCAACGAGCCGGTCAACGGCTTGCTGGTGGCCCTGGCCATTGCCCTGATCGCGGTCTTCCTCGGCGACCTGAACACCGTGGCCGAAGTCGTCTCGATGTTCTTCCTCACCGTCTACGGCACCCTTAACCTGGTGGCCGCACTGGAAGTCCTTTCCGGCAACCCCTCCTGGCGACCGCGCATGAAAGTCCACTGGGCCGTCAGCCTGCTCGGCGCCCTCGGCTGCTTCGGCGTCATGATCCTGATCAACCTGCCCGCGACCATCGCCGCCCTGACCCTTGAACTGGCCATCTGGCTCATACTCAAGCGACGAATCCGCAAGGAAAGCTGGGGGGATGTCCGCCGCGACGTTTACGAGGCGCTGATCCGCTGGGCGCTGATCCGCCTCAACCGGCTGCCGATGACGGCCCGCAACTGGCGCCCCCATTTCCTGGTCTTCGCCGGCAACATCGAGCGCCGCATCGACCTGGTGCGCTTCGGCGCCCTGCTCAGCGAAAACCGCGGGGTGGTCACCGTCTGCGAACTGGTC
This sequence comes from Trichloromonas sp., assembly GCF_041583255.1. Classification (NCBI taxonomy): domain Bacteria; kingdom Pseudomonadati; phylum Thermodesulfobacteriota; class Desulfuromonadia; order Desulfuromonadales; family Trichloromonadaceae; genus Trichloromonas; species Trichloromonas sp. The sequence goes on from NZ_JBFHGD010000035.1 coordinate 20,165, forward strand.
GAGGGGAGCATCCTCGACCTCCACCTCGACACCCGCCAGCGCCAGCAGCAGATCGACCAGATCCTGCGCAAGGAAGGGATCGTGGCTTTCGGCGAAGTCGATATCGTCGAGAATATCGAACTCGGCATGCTCGCCGTCGCCCAGGCCAACGGCATCGCTGGAATTGAAAGCAACACGGTGCTGGTCGGCTGGCCCGACAGCCTCGAACGGCTGAGCATCTTCCTCAAGCTGATCCGCAGGCTCAAACAGCTCGACCAGTCGCTGATCATCGGCCGGCTGCGCCCGCTCCCCGCCGCGCGCGAAGGGGAACCGCAGATCATCCACATCTGGTGGGGCGGCCTGCAGCGCAACGGCGACCTGATGCTGCTGCTGTCGTACCTGCTGACCCGCAACCCAGAATGGCGCGATGCCAGCATCCGCATCCTCAGCATCGCCTCCAACGAGCTGATGAAACAGCAGACGGAGAAATTCCTGCTGCAGCTGCTCCCCGAAATCCGCATCAATGCCGATATCGATGTGATGGTCAAGCCC
>NZ_JBFHGD010000036.1:0-20383 GCF_041583255.1 Trichloromonas sp.
AAGGCCCCGGCGATGCCGGCCAGCGGGGCGAGCAGGGCGGCTTTGGCGAGATCGCCGTGACGGCTGCCCTGGTTGTCGGGTTGGTGAAAACGCATGACGCTGCTTGCATCACCGACATCCTCGGTGAGCGCCCGGTCGATCTGCTCGAAGGTTATTTTAGAGACGTACAGGGTCGATGTGCCGCCGTGTTCCTTGAGGCCGTAGAGGTGTCCCTGATACGTTCGGGCCAGTGCTTCGGCCTGCTGGACGATCTGTGCTCTCGGCCCGATCTGCATGGCGCCGCGCGGACAGGCGTCCTGGCAGGCCGGAGTGCGCCCATCCGCTAACCGGTCGCGGCAGAGGTCGCACTTGTACATGACCCCGGCACCGATCGGCAGCGGGTCGAGGGCAGTGTAGGGGCCGACCCCGGTCTGCCGCTGGGGGACGTGCCAGGGGCAGACGGCGCGGCACTTGGCGCCGCCGAAGCAGAGGGCGGGGTCGATGTGGACCACCCCGTTGCGCTCTTGCTTGGCGGTACCGAAGGGGCAGAGCTTGACGCAGGGCGGATCGACGCAGTGCATGCAGCGGCGCGGGATGCTGAGGCGCTGCTCGCGGCCGTTTTTCTCGAGGTAAACCTCTTCGACGAAGAGCCAGTTGTACGGGGTCAGCCGCCAGTTGACCTCGCGCTGGTTGCTCCAGTCTTCATGGTAGTCTTTCGGCCAGTAGTCTTTAAGCAGGGTCGGGTCGGGTTCGGGGAAACGGTTCTGGTTTTTCTCCCGGCAGGCGGTAACGCAACGCGGTTGCGCCTGATCCGAACAGCCGTCGCAACGGGTCAGGTCGATCAGGGTGGCAATGGGCGCATCGGGACTGGCGGCCAGGCTCCGGCCCCGGGGAATCAGCGTGGCGGCGGTAGCGGCGGTCAGGCCGGCGAGAAAGGTGCGGCGGGAAAATTTCATGGGCTCCGGCTTTCAGTTATTGACACTGTTTCTCCATGTGAAGATAGAACATTCGTTCGATTTCTAGTGATCATATGGGAATTGATATGTCTGAGTCAAGGGGAAAGTCTGGATAGGGGGCCGGTGGCGTCAATACACGGACCTGCGCCGGTTCGCTTTGTACGCCAAAGGCAGCAGCAGATTGACATCAATCTTCCGCATGGCGTAATAGATGCCCCTCTCCTTCGGGAGAGGGGCGGGAGATGTCAACATGACCGCTCTCAGGGCAGGAGGGTCGGAATTCCGGAGCGCCGCTACAGCTCTTCAAACACCTCGTCATCTTCATCCGGTTCGTCCTCCTCCCCGGCGAAGTCATCGTCCATGAAACGTTCGAGAAAACGCTTGTTGTCGCGAATGCGCAGTTCTATCTCACGCTGAATTTCCACCAGTTCAGGAAAGCGGGTGCCCTGCTCAGGGGGGGCCGTCGCCTTGGTGGCTGTTTGCTCGGGTGGTTGCTTATCGGGCATGTTTCTACTCCAGTGCCAGGCGGTAGAGGTCGAGGTACTGTTCCGCCGAGCGGGTCCAGGAAAAATCCTGACGCATGCCGCGACGGACCATGCTGGTCCAGTCTTCCTGGCTGGCGTAGAGGGTCAGGGCGCGGTCGAGGGTGTGCAGCAGGGCCCCGGCCGAAGGGTCGCTGAACAGGTAGCCGTTGGCTTGACGCCGGTTGTCGGCGGGATCGGTGATGGTATCGGCCAGGCCGCCGGTGCGGCGGGCCAGCGGGATGACGCCGTAGCGCAGGGCGATCAGCTGGCCGAGGCCGCAGGGTTCGTAACGGCTTGGCATCAGGAAGATGTCGCTGCCGGCGTAGATGCGCCTTGAGAGGTCGTCATCGAAGCTGAGGTTGATGGAAACCCGCCCCGGATAGCTGTGGCGCAGGCGGTCGAAGCGCTCCATGTGCTCCTTTTCGCCGGTGCCGAGCAGCACGAACTGGACCGGCCGCTGCATCATGCTGTGCCAGGCGTCTTCGACGATGTCGAGTCCCTTCTGGGTGGCCAGCCGGGTGATCATGGCGACGATCGGGGTGTCGGCCGACTCGGTCAGCCCGAGTTCGCGCTGCAGGGCCCTTTTGCACTGGGCCTTGTTCTCAAGGGTGTCGGCACCGTAGCGAACGGGCAGGGCCGGGTCCGTCGCCGGGTTCCATTGCTTGGGATCGAGCCCGTTGACGATGCCGAACAGGTCGTCGCTGCGCCCGCGGAGGATGCCGTCGAAGCCGATCCCCATCTCGGGGGTCTGGATCTCCCGGCAGTAAGTGCTTGATACGGTATTGAGCAGGTCGGCCTGGGTCAGCCCGGCTTTAAGGAAGGAGAGCATGCTGTGGTACTCGAGGCCGCCGACTCCGAACAGCCAGGGGTCGAGGTCGAGAGTTTCCAGGTTGCGGGCCGAAAACAGCCCCTGGTAGCCGAGGTTGTGGATAGTGAGCAGGCTGGCGCAGCCGGCGTAGAAAGGGTCGTCGGCGTACTCGGTTTTCAGCAGGGCCGGGATCAGCCCGGTCTGCCAGTCGTTGAGGTGGAGGATGTCGGGGCGAAAGCCGATTTTCGGCAGCAGTTCAAGCACGGCGCGGTCGAAGTAGCCGAAGCGCTGGGCATTGTCGGCAAAATCCCCCTCGCCGGTGCCGTACAGGTCCGCCCGGTCGTAAAAATCCGCATGGTCGACGAAGTAGACCGGCACGCCGTTCAGCTCGCCTTCGTGCAGCAGGGCCCGGCGCGGGGTGGCGTCGAGGGCGACGGTCGCGGCGGCGGCATCGCGCTCCTTGGCATCGCCGCGGGTGGCGATGGTGCGGTAGTAGGGCATGATGATGCGCACATCGTGGCCGAGGGCGCGCAGGGCCCGGGGGAGCGAGCCGGCCACGTCGGCCAGTCCGCCGCTCTTGGCGAAGGGGGTGACCTCGGAGGCGACCATTAATATTTTCAGGCTTTTTTTGCGCCTGAGATTTGGCGCGACCGGTGGTTTGAGAGCGCTCAGGGCGAGCAGGTCGCCCAGCCGGTAGCCGCTTTCTGCGGCCAGGCGGCGGGCCGCAGAAAGCCGTTCGTAGCTGTCGGCGAGATGGCCGAGCAGTTCGTTCGGCTGATCGCTGAAGGTGTCGGCCGCGGCGCAGGCGGCGGCAACCAGCAGGCCGCTGGTGAGCTGCTCCCAGCGTTCCTTGTTGAACCACTGGGTGCCGTCGTGCCAGTGCACCTGCAGGTAGGCCTGCACGCTGCTGTCGGTGAGCAGACCATGAAAATCCTGGCGCCTGCGACCCGGCAGCCAGAAGTTCTGCTGCCGTACCAGGTTCTCGACCAGCAGGCGGATGGCGGCGGCCTCATCGCCGGGAACGGCTTCCTGCAGGGCTTCGCCGAGCAGGTATTCTTCAATCCAGGCGGCGCTGCGGCGGGTGGTGGCGCTGGACGGCTGGGGGCCGGCCAGGCGGTGCAGCAGCAGATAGGGAATCAGTACCTGGCAGAGCGGGCCGTCGGTGGCGGCGTAGAGCAGCTGCTGCAGATAGCTGATGGCCATACGCTGGGCCGGGCCGCGCCCCTTGAGGGCGGCCATCTTGCGCAGCTGATCAAGTTGGGCGAGGATGGCGCCGGTGACGGCGGTGGCATCGGGAGCCGGGTGGGCGAAGTGACCCAGGGTGTCGACGAAGCGGGTCAGCCGCCCGGAGAAGCGCTGGTAATCGGGGTGCTGCCGCAGGTTTTTCACCGGTCCGCCGAGCAGGCTGCAGAGCGACTGCAGCAGCGGCGCCTCGACCAGTTCGCGGAAGGCGTCGCTGACCGGGCGGAAGCGGATCTTGCGCAGTTCGCGGTCGAGACTGGCAACCGGGGCGTGGCCGATGCGCCGGTACAGCTCGCCCCAGGCGCCGTCCTCATCAAAGAGGGCAGCGAAGTCGAGATAGACATGGTACTGGTAGGGGCCGAGGGACAGGTGCAGGCCATTTTCAGTCAGTTCATCGCCGGTGCGCAGGTAGTCGAGGCCGCTGCTGTGGTCATGAAAGCGGAAGTACCAGCGCTCGCCGGCGCGCACCCCAAGGGACTCGGCCAGCAAAGCGGATTGCGGGCCGCCGGGCTGCTGGCGGGGGACGCTACGCTGAATCCAACCATCGGTGGCGCCGTGGCGGTTGTGGTAGACCACCAGCGCCCGCTGATCGCCGGCACCGTTGGAGAAGGCGTAGACGTCGTCGTTGACCCGGCCGTCGCTGTAGAAGTCGTACATCTGGAAGAGCTCGGCGCCGCTGAAGAGGTGGCGCAGGCGCAGCAGCGGGAAGACCTGGTTCTCGTGGTGGCGCACGAAAGCCTCGTCGACGGTTTCGTCCCAGTAGGCCCGGCGGTACTCCATGCCGTATTTTTCTTTCAGCCCTTCGACCTGGCCGTGGCCGAACATCGGCAGGCCTGGGAGGGTTGCGAGCAGCACGGCGACGCCGAAATACTTGTCGGCCTTGCCGAACTGTTCGACGGCGGTGTCCTCGTCGGGGTTGTTCATGAAGTTGACGAAACGCTGCAGGATGCCCGGCTCGAATTCGAGGGTGTTGCGCAGTACCTGGCGGTACTTGGCGTTATCCTCGCGCTTGAGCATGTTCATGAAGGCGCTGTTGTAGACCCGGTGCATCCCCAGGGTGCGCACGAAGTAGCCTTCCATCAGCCAGAAGGCTTCGGCGATCAGCAGGGTGTCGGGAACCTCGGCGGCGACCCGGTCGACCACTTCGCGCCAGAACTCGACGGGAAAAACTTTTTCGAAGGCTTCCTTGCTCATCCAGTGCTCGGCCCGCGAGGGAACCCCCTCGCCGCCGCCGGGCTGCGGAAACCAGAGGCGTTGGTAGTGCTTTTTGGCCAGGGTCATGGCGGCATCGAAGCGGATTACCCGGAATCTGCGGGCGATGTGGACGATGGTGCGGATCATCGCCTCGCGCACCTCGGGGATCAGGTAATTGAGCTGGGCGGTGTCGTTCCACGGCATGTGGGTGCCGTCGTTGCCGTGATAGATGTAGCGCACGCGGCCGCTGCGGTGATCCTGGTGGCGGAAAACGACCGCGGCGTCGCTGTGATCGTAGTAGCCGTCCTCGATCTGCACGGTGATTTCCGGGTCGTCATAGAGGTCGGGACCGCTGAAGTGGTAGGCCGGGTAGGGGGGGTGGTCTCCCTGGATGAACCAGTCGGGATGTTCGCGCATCCAGCGGGAGTCGAGCCCGGTGTGGTTGGGGACGACGTCACTGGCCAGGCGGATCCCCCGCTGCAGGCAGCGCTGCTCGAGTCGGGCCAGGGCCTCGTCGCCGCCGAGATCCCAGGCAATGGCGTAGTCGTAGAGCGAGTAGGCCGAGGCTTCGGCCTCGGGGTTGCCGCAGATGCGCTTGATTTTCTGCGAGGCCGGCGAGCGCTGCCAGAGGCCGATCAGCCAGAGGGAATTGAAGCCCCAGCGGGCCAGGCGGTCGAGTTCCTCGTCCGGAATATCGTCGAGGCGGTGGATCGGCCGGCCGTGACGTTTGCTGAGCTGATCCAGCCAGACGTAGATGGTCTTGGCGATCAGTACCACCTTCGGCATCCAGTCGGTATCGGGCGAGAAGGCTTCCGGTTCATGTTCGGCTACGCCGCCGAAGGTCAGCACCGGCGGCGGGCCGCCGCCGAAACCGCGCTGCAGCTCTTCTTCCTGAATGATGGCGAAGGCTACCAGCAGCTCTTGCAGCAGGTCTTCGGGGAGAATGCCGCCCCAGCGCTGCTGGACAAAGCCGAGCTGGCCGGCCAGCGATTCCGGAGAGGCGTCCAGCGGGGCGCGCAGTAGGGCCAGCAGCGAGCCGGAGAAGAGACCGGGGATCGCTTCCTGTTCCAGTTCGCGGTCGAGCTCAAGCAGGGTCTGGCGGTAGCGGCTGCGCTGCAGCAGTTCGCGGTCGTCGAACAGCGGGCGGTAATCCCGGGCTGCCCGGTTGCGGTTCTGCACCGCCAGGATAAACAGCTCGACCAGGGTTTCCCGGCGTTTCTCCGCCCCGCGCGTGCCCCGCAGAAACCGGCTGGGTTCGCTGCCGAGCCAGACCGCCGCCGGCGGAAACAACTCGACGCAATGCTGCAGCGCTGGGGAGAGAGCGGGGGCCTTGAGCTGGCGGCCGGCGATCAGCAGGCTTTCGCCGTCGACGGTGCAGCCGCGCAGATCGAGATAGCGGACGGCGACGTGACGCAAAGCGCGGTTGAGCAGGGCCAGCAGGTTGAGTTCGCCAGCCCGCACCGGCTTGGCCGGGGCGGTGCGCTGCTGCAGGGCCGCGGCCAGCTGGCGGATCTGGAAGAGGGGAGCGGTGCCCTCGGTGAGGGCGCGGCGTGGGTCCAGTTCGAATTGTTGCCAGGCCCGGGCCGATATTTGCAGCGACAGGGGGAAATACGGCTGCTTAAGCTTGTCTGCGGTCATGAAAATCCTTGGATCAGTGGTTACCGCAGCACCGACAGGTCGGCTTCACGGAGAAAACGGGCGGCATCTTCGGGGGGAGTCGGGTTCATGTAGAAGCCGGTTCCCCATTCGAAACCGGCGATCCGGGTCAGGCGCGGCACCAGTTCGATATGCCAGTGGTAATCGTAGGGGAGGCTGCTCCAGTAGCCCGGCTTGCCCAGCCGCAGGTGCATCGGCGGCGCGTTGTGCAGTACGAAGTTGTAAGGCGGGTCGCGCAGCACGCTGCGCAGGCGCAGCAGGGTGTCCTTCAGGGTTTCGGCCAGCCGGGCGAGTCCGGCGTCGTCCATCAGGCCGAAATCGTGTCCGTGCCGCAGGGGCGCGATGCGCAGCTCGAAGGGGTAACAGGAGGCGAAGGGAGCGAAGACCACGAAATCGCCGTCGTCGCGGACGATGCCCCGGCCGTCATGGCGTTCCTGCTCGATCAGGTCGCAGATCAGGCAGCGTTCTTTGCGTTCGTAGTACTCGCGGCAGACCGACAGCTTCGAGGCGACCACGGTCGGGGTGACCGGGACGGCGATGACCTGGGAGTGGGAGTGGGGAATGTTGGCCCCGGCCTCGATCCCGTGGTTTTTGAAAATGAGGATGTAGCGAAACCGCGAATCCTTGCGCAAGTCGAGCAGGCGGGCCCGGTAGGCCTTGAGTACGTCGCTGATTTCGGCGGCGGTGAGGTCGGCCAGGTTGCGCTCGTGATCGGGGGTTTCGATGATCACCTCGTGGGCGCCGATGCCGTTGATGGTGTCGTAGTGGCCGTAGCCTTTTTTATCGAGATCCCCCTCGATGCGCAGGATCGGGTACTTGTTGGGGATCGCCCGCACTTTCCAGCCCGGGCCGTTGGCCGCCGAGCCGCCGGGTCGCACGGCAAAGAGCTCCCGCGGGGTCTTGGCTTCGTTGCCGGCGCAGAACGGGCAGGCCGAGAGATGGACTTTCTCCCGCTCGAGCATAAAGTCGCGAGGGCGCCGGCCGCGTTCGTTGGCGATGATCACCCAAGTCATTTTCAGGGGGTCCCAGCGTAATTCGGACAAAGCACTATCCTTTCAAAAACCTTCATTATTTCGTTTAGGGACTGGCTCCAAAGGTGCCTGTCCCTTTCGCCCTGTCCGGTCTGCGGTTTAAAAGACTCAAGAGTCAGATCATCCAGTCGTCCACTTCGAGGTCTTCACCACGATACGGCAGGTGCAGCGGTCCCTCGGCGGGCCAGCGGGCGGTTTCGTTGTCCCCCTTGTACAGGTGGATCGAGAGGGCCAGCGGCGTGCCCGGCCGCAGTTCCAGCGGCGCCAGCGGAATGGCCATTTCGACGATGCGGCCGCAGGCGGTCTGCCCCTCGGCGAGCAGTTTGCCGGTCTCCCGGTCGTGCAGGGTCAGCTGCCCCTGGCCGGGGCTGACCCGGACAGTCCGGTTGCGTTCGACGCCGAGCCGCACCTCGAGGCGGCCGCTGGGACCGAGCAGGCTGGCCAAATCTTCTTCGGGGTCGAGGCGCAGGTAGAGATTCTCCCGGTCGTAACCGTAGAGGAGTACCGAAAACTCGCTGTGATGGGCCGTGTGCATGGCGCCGGTGGCCGTCAGCCCGGCCGAACCGGCCGCCAGCCATTCGAAGTAGTCGGAAACCCTGCCGTCGATGAATGGCGTAAAAAGGGCGGTCGGTTCGTGGATGGTCTTGACCTCTTTGCTCGGCTTGATCGGCTGGAACAGGTGCTGCGGGACCGGCAGCCCGGCTGCGCGGTAGAGCGCCTCGAGGTGGCGGCGAAAGAGGGCGTCGAAGATGTCGGCCTGGTCGGTGGAATGGTCGTCGCCGTACCACCAGAACCAGTCGCTCCCCTCGGCCCGCAGCAGGTGCATGAAAATTTCCGGCAGCGGCTGGCCGTCTTTGCCGTCGGGTATCTGCAGCCCGGTCGCCTCGAGGGCGTCGCGGCGGGCCCGCTCGAGCCAGTCCCAGGCGGTGTTTTCTTCGGGATGGCCGATCCAGATGCAGAAGTCCGAGTTGATCCACGAGCCGGCGGCCAGTTTCGGCAAAGGCTCCGGTTTCATTTCGGCCAGGGCTTCGCTGACGGTGACCATCTGCAGCGAGGGCTCGGCCAAGAGTCCGCGGTAGAGGGCGACCAGGAAGGGATGACCGTTGTCCTGGTAGCGCTCCCAGCAGTTTTCGCCGTCGAGGATCAGCGGGATCAGTCCGCCGGGGGCCATGCCGGCGACCTTTTTCAGCTGCTCGATCAGGTCGGCGGCGGCCCGTTCCGGGGTCCAGTGGGCATAGACGAAGCCGATGCGGTCGGAAAGTTCGCGGTCGCGGAAGATCAGCGGCAGGCCGGCGTACGAGTAGGGTTTATAGAGACGGCGCCGGTCGGCCAGCCCCCCCGGCAGGCTGCGGGCCAGGATGCCTTCGTCGGAGGCGGCCCAGGCCGTCCCTTCGTCGGCGAGGATGCGAACCACCTCCTCGCTGACCGACCCTTCGGAGGGCCACATGCCGCGCGTTTTTTCGCCTAATTTTCCAGAGACGAAGTCGAGGCCGAGGCGAACCTGCAGTCGGGCGTCCTCGGCGTGGCGGAAGGTCGCCGCCGGCAGCTGGATGCCGGGGGTGGCTTCACGGGCGGTGGCGGTGCCGCACAAAAGGGGCAGGATCGGGTGGGCGTAGGGGGTGACCGAGATTTCGATCTCCCCGGATTCTTCCATCGCCCGGTAGAGCCCGGCCACTTCGCCGATGGTGCGGGCGTAGAGGGCGAGGAGCTGGGATTTCTCCTCTTCGGTGAAATGCTCGCCTTTGACCAGCAGGTGCCTGACTAACGGCGATTCCTGGCGCAGGTGGTGCCCTGACCAGGCGAGCAGGAACCAGACCTGCAAATCGCGCAGATCCTTTTCGGAAAAGGCGCTGATATCCGGTGTCGGCGCGGTGCCCCGGCGCCGGGCCAGTTCCCGGTAGCGGCGGAAGGGATGGATGTGGCGGTCGGCATGCACCGAGAAAAACTGGGTGAGGATCAGCGTTTTCTCTTCGTCAGAGAGGGTCGCGGCGTTTTTGCCGGCGGCTTCGACCCAGACGTCCCCGGCGCTGCCGTCGGCATAGCGCTCGAGCTGTTCGAGCATGGTCGGCACCAGGTTGAAGGTCATCTTCGCCCCCGGCACCTCGGCGGCGGTTTTCAGCATTTCGCCGTAATCCTTTACCGCGTGCAGGTAGGTCCAGGGAAGGAGGGTCTTTCCCGAAACCGGATCCCTGTAGTCGGGCTGGTGCATGTGCCAGAGTATGGCGACTTTGAGCGGTTTCATGGACTTCTTTCGTTACGGCTGAGCTTCCCGCCCCCTCGGGGGGCGGGAAGCTTGGTTTATCCTACTGCAATTCCTGCTTCCACTTTTCCACTTTTTTGCGATAGGTTTCGACCAGCTCTTTGGCCCGTTTTTCGTCGGTCGATTCGGCGATGACGTGCGCTACCGGCCGGTACTGGTCGGGGAGCATCAGGGCCCAGTCGTTCTTGAGCTGGATGCGGACACCGTCGATGAACGAGGCTTCGAGGTCGACCGAGTCTTCGCTCATCTTCCGCATGATCCCGCCCTTGAATTCCTGCGAGCAGGAAACCTCGACATGTTCATAATAACGCTTCGGCAGCCCTTTGCGTACCTTGCTCAGGGAAAGCCCGGTGCGGACCAGCAGTTCGAGGGTCTTGGCCACGGTGAAGATGGCGTCGAAATTGTGCTGGAAGCCGGGGAAGGCGAAACGGCCGTCCATCGAAGCGGCGAACTGAACCCGGCGGTCCTTGGCCGATTCGACGATGGAGCGCGGGTCGTTTTTGGTGCGCTTGACCAGCATGCCGGATTCGGCCGCCAGCAGTTCGATGACCGACGGCGCCGAAATTGGCACGACCACCGAGTCGCGCTGCTCGGCCCGGCAGACCAGGGCGGTGAGAACCGTCATCGCTTCGATGTCGGAAAGGACTTCGCCGGTCTCGTCGACCAGCCGGGTCCGCTCACCGGAGGGGCCCATCCAGAAACCGGCCTTGGCCCCGAGGGTGACGACAATGCGCGAAAGCTGGTCCATCGCCTTGGCGTCCTGCTCGGGCGGGGTTCCGGTGCGGGTCTCGGTGACCTGTGAATTGAGTTCGATGACTTCGCAGCCCAGTTCGTTGAGCAGCGCCGGCAGCAGTTGCCCGGCCGACGAGTGGTTGAGGTCGACCACCACCTTGGGGGCGGCCGCCGCGATCGCCTTGGCGTCGAGGGCGCGCAGGAAGCCTTCGTTGTAGTAGTCGTAGATGCGGGGGATTTCCGAGATGCCGCCGGGGTCGGTGTAGTGAACCCGGCGGAAATTCTCTTTGAAGAAAATCCGCTCGATGTTCTTGGCGGTGGCCGATGAGATTTCGATCCCTTCGGCGTCGAAAAAGAGGATGTCGGTGGCCGCCGGCTCTTCCGGCGACTGGCGGAACTGGATGCCGCCGACCTCGCCGAAGGTGGTCAGTTTGTAGCGCAGTACCGGTAGCGAGATCATCTTGGTGTCGCGGACGTTGATGCCGGCTGACAGCAGGCCGCCGGCGAAGGAGCGCTTGAGCATCCGCGAAGCGCGCACCGAGTCGCGGCCGGAGAGGACGAAAGAGTCTTTCGGCAGGATCGAGCCGTAGGCGGCACCGAGCTTGGCGGCGAACTCGGGGGTCAGTTCGACGTTGGTCAGGCCGCGAACGATGGCTCCCTCAAAGATGCTCTTGCGCCATTTTTCGCCCCAGATCAGGTTGGTGGTGACGATAGCGCCCCCCTCGATGACCTTGCGCGGCCAGATCTTGACGTCTTTGTTGATGTGAGCCTCATCGCCGATGGTGGTTTCTTCGGCGACAACCGCTCCTTCTTCGATGATCACCTTCTGGCCGACCCGCACATTGTTGCACAGGGCGGCGCCGATGATGGTGCTGTTCTTTTTGATGTAGACATTGTCCCAGAGGATCGCGTCCTTAAGCTCGACGCCGTCTTCGATGATGCAGTTGCGGCCAACCACGCAGTTGGTCAGGCGCGACTTGCCGAGCACCTGGCTGTTGTCGCCGAGCACCACCATCCCCTCGACCAGGGATTTTTCGTCCACGGCGAGCTGGGCGCCGTCGCCGAGGAAGAGCTGGCCGCCGGCGGAGGCAGCCGGTTTCTCGTCGAGGTTGATGGCGACGCGGCCGGCGGCGATATCCTGGCAGGCCTCCAGGTAGGCGTCGGTATTGCCGATGTCGGCCCAGTAGCCGTCAAGGCTGCAGCCGTACAGGGCGTCGTCATTGGCGAGCATCTGCGGAAAGATATCTTTGGACCAGTCGCGGTTTTCCCCCTCGGGGATCATGTCGAGGACTTCCGGTTCGAGGACGTAGATGCCGGTATTGATGGTGTCGGAGAAGACCTCGCCCCAGCCCGGCTTTTCGAGGAACTTGGTTATTTTGCCTTCCTTGTTGGTGATAACCACGCCGAACTGCAGCGGATCTTTCACCGAGGTCAGAGTGAGGGTGCCCTTGGCCTTTTTCTCTTCGTGGAAGGCCATTGCCTTGGAGAGGTCGAAGTCGGTGAGCAGGTCGCCGCTGATGATCATGAAGCGTTCGTCCAAGTGCTTGGCGGCCATCTTGACCGCGCCGGCGGTGCCGAAGTCTTCGAGCGGGGTGACGTAGGTGATGTGGACGCCGAATTCGCTGCCGTCACCGAAGAAGTTCTTGATGACCATCGGCTGGTGGTAGAGCAGCAGGATCAATTCATCGATGCCGTGTTTCTTGAGCAGTTCGATGATGTGCAGCATGATCGGCCGGTTGTACAGCGGGATCATCGGCTTGGGCAGATCGATAGTGAGCGGGTGGATGCGGGTGCCGAAGCCCCCCGCCATGATGACAGCTTTCATGTATTGAAGGTCTCCGGGGTTAGTTGTGTTTTTTCTTCAGAACGCGGGCAACTTCTTTTTTCAGCTCGGTGAGGTCCGAACTCTTGACGATGTAACCGTCGGCCAGCCATGACGAGAAATCCTCTTTATAGCAGGAAAAGGCGGTGCACAGGATGACCGGCAGGTCGGTGCGCTCCTTGACGATTTTCTGTAGCAGCTGCAGGCCGCTCTCGCCCTTCATCTGGATGTCGAGGATTACCAGGTCGAAGGGGTGGTTTTTCAGCAGTTCCGCCGCGTCGGTGCCGTTGCCGGCGGTCTCCACCTCGTATCCTTCATCCTCGAGTTCGGCGGCGTAGAGGTAACGGATGTCGCGTTCATCGTCAACGATCAGTAGTCGGGTCATGCTCTTCCTCCCTGGATATTTTCTGTCGAATGGTAAAGGTGGTCCCCTGGCCTTCTTCGCTGGCGATGCCGAGCTCGGCACCGTGCTCATCGAGAATGCGCACGCACAGCGACAGGCCGAGGCCGCTGCCCGATTCCTTGGTCGAGAAGAAGGGGGTGGTGACGGCCTGGATGGTTTCAGCGGTCATTCCAGGGCCGGTGTCGGTGAGGGTGATATGGATTTCGTCATTGCACAGAACGCTGCGGACCAGGATCTGGCCGCCGCCGGTCATCGCTTCGATGGCGTTGGTGACCAGGCTGCGCAGGCAGTAGGCGATTTTCTTGTAGTCGAGCTTGGCTTTGGGCAGATTCGGTTCGAGGTCGAAGCGGCAGTTGACATGGTTCATCTGCAGGTCGTCGCGCAGTCCGGCGAAGGTTCCGGTGATCAATTGGTTGATGTCCCACCAGTCGAAGGTCGGGTGCAGCGATTCGGAATAACTCAGCACTTCCTGCAGCACCTCTTCGAGGCGCCGGGTTTCCCGGATGATCGATTCGATGTAGGTGCGCTTGGCGTCCTCCTGCGGGGTGCTTTTCATCAGGCTGCGGGCGAAGCCGCCGATGATGGTCAGGGGATTGCGGATGGTATGGGCAATGTTGGAGGCAATCTTGCCGACCAGCGCCATCTTTTCCATGCGCACGATCAGTTCCTGCTGTTCGCGCAGCTGGGTATTGGCGGCGGTTACCTTGACCAGTTCCTCCTGCAGCCTTTCGTAGAGGGAGGCCCGCTCGATGGCGAAGGAGACCGGCAGGGCAAAGGTTTCGATCGACTGGACGTCTTCGGCGGTGATCGGCCGGCCGTTGATGACGTTGTCGGCCAGCAGCAGGCCGATGCGGCGGTTTTTGCTGATCAGCGGGACCATCAGCAGTTCGCCGCAGCCGAGATTGTCGGTCTGCCAGTGGTCGATCCCCGGTTCCTGGTAGAGGTTCTTGATGAGGCGGGTTTTCTGTTCGTTGAGGGTGCTGATGAACAGATGCTCGTTGCGGCTCATTGGCACCGAAAGAATCTCGAGCAGGTCGCGGAATTTTTCCTTCTCGGAGGGGAGCTTCTTTTCGAAGAAGATCTGCCCCATCTCTTTCAGGGAATAATCGTGCTCCTCGATTTCATGCCAGATGCGGCCGGCCTCCTCCCGGCTGCGGGGGCCGACGGCGATATGCCCCCTGAGGTGCTGGCGGTCCTTGTCGACCAGCAGCAGGATCGCCCGGTTGAGCCCGAACCCCTTGCCGGAGGTGATGGCGGTAAGCGCCATGGAGATGACTTCATCCATGTCCACCGAGGTTTGCAGCACCTGGCCGACTTCGTGGAGAAAGCGGATTTCACGGTTGCGCGACTGGGCCTGGCTGGTGAGGGCGCGGATTTCGGCCCGCTGGGTCAGCAGGTCTTCGATGGCGTAGGAAAAGAGGCCGGGGAGACCGTCCAGGTCGCCGTTCATCTGCCGCAGGTCTTCGAGAAAGCCGGGGCATTCGAGGCATCGGCTGAGAAATCTTCTTTTGCGGTTGAACAGCAGTTCATCGTCGCCGGGGCGCAGCAGTCGGCACTCGTCGGCATTGATGGTTTCTTTATTCCAGCAGCAGCCTGAAAGCACGAAAACTCCTGGCGGTTGGCGGTTCACCCAAGGAAAAACATATTGAATTATAGCAAGCCTGCCCGGCAATGCAATGAAAGATTAGGCGATATTTGTATATGGATTCTGCGGGGTTCAGTCGCTGTTCTGCCAGCGGAGGGGATTGCGCTTGCCCTTCGCCGGGGGGGAGTGGCATAGTGCCGCCATGAGCGAGAAACGGTACCGGGTTTATTCTGAACAACTTAAGCGGACTTTTGGCGGGCGGGTGCACAAAATCTCCGTCGATGCCGGATTTACCTGCCCCAACCGGGGCGGCACCCGGCAGCGGCCCGGCTGCCTTTTCTGCGACCCGGACGGCTCGGGAGCGGTCGGCATCGACCGCGATGTTTCGCTAACCGAGCAGATCGAGCGGGGCAAGGAAGTCATGCTCCGCAAATACAAGGCGAAGAAATTCATCGCCTACTTTCAGCCCTTTTCCAATACCTTTGCTCCGGTTGCCAAACTGCGAACCCTCTACGACCAGGCCCTGGCGGTTGACGGCGTGGTCGGCCTGGCGGTCGGCACCCGGCCCGACTGCCTGCCGCCCGAGGTGCTCGACCTGCTGGCCGAGTACCACCGGCGCACCGATTTCTGGCTGGAGATCGGTCTGCAGAGCATTCATGACGCGACCCTGGCGTTTCTGCGCCGCGGCCATGACTATGCGTGTTTCCTGAACGCCTTCGAAGGCGCCCGGGAGCGCGGGCTGAGGGTCTGCGTCCACATCATCCTCGGGCTGCCGGGGGAAACCCGCGAGCAGATGCTGGCCACCGCCGACGAAATGGCCCGTCTGCAGGTCGACGGCATCAAGATTCACCTGCTGCATGTACTGGAAGGGACGCCGCTGGGGGATCTGTATCAACAGGGGGGAGTCGAGATCCTCGAACAGGACGCTTACGTGAGCCTGGTCGTCGATTTTCTCGAGCGACTGCACCCCGAAACCTTCATCCATCGGTTGACCGGCGACGGGCCGAGAAACCTGCTGCTGGCGCCATTGTGGTCATTGAACAAGTGGGAAGTCTTGAACGCTATCGATGCCGAACTGGAGCGGAGAAAGGCCGTGCAGGGGGCGGAGTATTTACGGAATCAAGGGGGCAGGTAGCCTGTCGCCCTCGCCAGTCGGAGGGACGTCGGGGAAAACAGAGTGAAGGCGCCGCCTCAGGAGGTGGGATTCCCCTGGATGGCGACCGGACTCTGCGAAACGGGCGGCTCGGCGGTGCCTCCCCAGGAAATAAGGAGAAGCGAGGCCCAGACAATACTGATGAGGATGACGAATGTTTTAAACATGAGGCGCACATTACACCAAGCCGCCGAATGAAATCAAGGGGAGATTAATTTTTTTGACCGGGTTGTTTTCATTTTTCTTTCCGTGGTATTTTGACTGCTGAAAACGGTTCCGACCGGGATGGACAGACGGTCGGATTTTTTGTGAGCGGACGGGGCGAGGTTTGCAGCACTCCGACCGCTGGTTTATCCCCAAATAATCCATAACAGCAGTGCTTTGTCGCCAGTGATTGCCAGGATCTTGCCCGTTACGAATCACAAATCACAATTCACACAAATCACGGTTTTATGAATCTCTCCATGCTCAATCCGCAGCAGCAGGCCGCGGTTCGCCATACCGACGGCCCCTTGCTGCTGCTGGCCGGAGCCGGCTCCGGCAAAACACGGGTGATTACCAGCCGTATCGCTTACCTGGTGTGCGAACTGGGCGTCCCCTCGGAACAGGTCCTTGCCGTCACCTTTACCAACAAGGCCGCCCGCGAGATGCTCGAGCGGGTCACCGAACAGGTCGGGCGCAAGCGGGCCAAGGGGATGGTGGTTTCCACCTTTCATTCGATGTGCGTGCGGATTCTCAAAGAAGACATCGAGCGGCTCGGCTACAAGAAGAACTTCTCCATCTACGCCACCGCCGACCAGTCGCGGCTGGTGCGGGACATCCTGCAGACCCTCGCCGTCGATGGCAAAAAATACGATGCCGACCGCATCCTCTGGGCAATTTCCGACGCCAAGAACCGGCTGGTCCCGCCCGAGCAGTTTGTGGTGCGCTACCAGGACGAGTACGAGTACCTGGCGGCCGAGGTCTATCCCCGCTACCAGAAATCCCTCAAGGCCTTCAACGCCGTCGACTTCGATGACATCATCATGCTCGCCGTGCGGCTGCTGAAGGATTTTCCCGAGGTGCGGGAAAAGTACCAGCAACGCTTCCGCTACCTGATGGTCGATGAATACCAGGACACCAACGCCGCCCAGTACCTGCTGCTGCGGCTGCTGGCCGAGAAGCACCGCAACCTCTGCGTGGTCGGGGACGACGACCAGTCGATTTACGGCTGGCGGGGCGCCGATTTGGGCAATATCCTCGATTTCGAAAAGGATTTTTCCGGCGCCGAGGTGATTCGCCTCGAGCAGAATTACCGCTCCAGCGGCAACATCCTGGCGGCTGCCAACGCGGTGATCCTGAACAACACGAAGCGCAAGGTCAAGGCGCTCTGGACTGCAGGCGACCAGGGGCGGCAGATCGAATACCTGCGCTGCGAGGACGATGAAGACGAAGCCCGGCTGGTGATGGAACGCATCCACGCCGAGCGTTTCAAGAATGAACTGCGCTATAGCGACTTCGCCGTCCTCTATCGCACCAACGTGCAGTCGCGGGCCTTCGAGGAGCAGTTTCGCTACGAGAACATCCCTTATGTGCTGATCGGCGGCCAGCAGTTTTTCGACCGCAAGGAGGTCAAGGATGCGGTGGCCTACCTGCGGGTGCTGGTCAACCCGCGCGACGAGGTCAACCTGCTGCGGATTCTCAATTATCCCAGGCGGGGGATCGGCGAAACCAGCGCCGACCGGCTGATCCGCCACTCGGCCGAACTGAACCGGCCGCTCTGGGAGGTGCTGGCTGATCCCTCCGGGGTGGAGGATCTCGGCGACAAGGCGACCGAGGCGGTGGCCGCTTTCGTCGCCCTGCTCGAACGCTATCGCAAGACCTTCGCCCGCAGCGGGCACTTGTCGCATACCGCCCGTGAACTCTATGCCGAAATCAAGCTTGAAGACGAGATCTACCGCGGTGCCGACGACCCGACCAAGGGCCGGCGCCGGGCCGACAACGTCGAGGAGGTGATCAACTCGATGGCCTCCTATGAAGAGCGGGAGGAGAAGCCGTCGCTGGCCGGGTTTCTGGAAAAGGTCTCGCTGCTCGACAAAGACCAGCCCAACCGCGACAGCAAGGAGAAGAAGCTGCAGCAGGACGCGGTGATCCTGATGAGCCTCCATTCGAGCAAGGGACTGGAGTTTCCGGTGGTCTTCATGGTCGGCATGGAAGAAGAGTACCTGCCGCACAAGAAGTCGATCCACGAGACTTTCGATATCGAAGAGGAGCGGCGGCTCTGTTATGTCGGTATCACCCGCGCCCAGCGGCACCTGCTGCTGCTCGGTGCCGTCAGCCGAAAGAAATACGGCAAGCTTCAGCCGCGCATCGCCAGCCGGTTTCTCAAGGAAATTCCCGCCACCCTGTTGCATGAGCAGACCAGCGAGGGGCGACCGCCGGCCAGCGAGGAGGAGCAGGAGGTGATGGCGTCGAACTTTTTCTCCAATATGCGGGCGATGTTGGGGGATTGACCTGTGCAGTCATTATTCTGACTTCAGGGTGTGCGGATATTGGCCGGGACAAATTTTTGACTTGAATTTTTATATAGATATCGTATTGTGGCACTGCTTAATGAGGATTTGGGTTATTTTCAGCGAGGTTATGACGAATTCCCGGGTTGCGGGTGTTGATTTACTGGCACAAATATTGAAGCATTGTCTGCCGTGACATTTTATTTACCTTGAACAGGGGGATCCGCTGAAATTTTTCGGCAGTAAACAGCAACGAGCAACTGGAATGACGGGCGTCTGCCGACTGCCCGGCGGGTTCGGCCTGGCGCATGTGCAGGAGCGCGGCGAGCAGCCACCGCGGGTTGCGTCGGCCGATGTTCTGCCGACCTCCCGGGGCTCGCTGCTGCAGGCGCTTCAGGCGGGTGTGGCCCGTCGTGCGCTGGCCCGCAGCCGGTGTGTCGACGTCATGGCCCTGGGTGATTACAGCCTGCTGCAGATCGTGCCGCCACCGGTTCCCGATGCCGAACTGCGCGACGCCTCCCGCTGGCAGATTCGCGAATTGATCGACTACCCGATCGACGAGGCGCTGATTGACGTCTTCCGCGTTCCCAGCGAGGGGATGCGGGGCCGTTCGGCGATCGCCTACGTGGTTTCCGCCCATCGCAGCCTGGTCAAGGAGCAGGTCAACCAGCTCAAAGCCGCCCGGTTGAAGATCCATGCCATCGATATTCCCGAGCTGGCGGTTCGCAACCTGGCCGCACTGCTTCCCGAAGAGCCCCGTGGCGTCATTTTCGTCTACCTCGGCAGCACCCGCGGTCTCATCACCATCTGTCGTGCTGGTAACCTTTGCCTGGCCCGCAATATCAATATCGGCGTTGAACAGCTCAAGGCCCATCCCGACATCGCCGCCGGCCGCAAAGAGGACGATTCCCACGTTAACGACCTGCTCGATTCCGTCGTGCTGGAAATCCAGCGCTCTCTCGATTTTTACGAAAGCAACTTCGCCCTGCCGCCGATTGCCAGCCTGGTGGTGGCTTCCATCGAACCCGAGCTGCCCGTGGTGATCCCCTATCTGCAGAACTATCTCGGCCTGGGAGTGCGCGCCTTTGTGCCTGCCGAGGTTCTCGACTGCGCTCATCTCGAAGCGGACAAGGTGTCCCGCTGTCTGCTGGCTATCGGGGCGGCGCTGCGTGATCGGCAGGTGGCGCCATGAGCCAGTCCGTCAACCTGTACCAGCCCGCGCTGCTTGAGCCCCGGCAGCCCCGCTCGACCCGGCTGATGTTGCTGGCCTTTGCTCTCACCGTGATTGTGCTGGTGATCTATTACATTCTGACCAGTGTGCAGACCATCTCCCTGAAAAACGAGCTGCGCGCCCTGTCGTCGCGGCAGGCCGCCGTTGCCGGGACCATTGCTCAGCTGCAACTGGCTGCGGCGCCGCAGAAGAGTCCGCTGCTGCAGCGGGAAGTCGACCGGATGGCGGCTGAGCTGGC
The DNA here is from genome assembly GCF_041583255.1 of Trichloromonas sp. Classification (NCBI taxonomy): domain Bacteria; kingdom Pseudomonadati; phylum Thermodesulfobacteriota; class Desulfuromonadia; order Desulfuromonadales; family Trichloromonadaceae; genus Trichloromonas; species Trichloromonas sp. The sequence continues at coordinate 19,307 of NZ_JBFHGD010000036.1, forward strand.
GGCCAAGCGGCCGCTGGTCGAGCTGTTCAAGGCACCGCAGCGAACTGTCGGCCGCGGTTTTTCGCCCTACCTGCAGGGGTTGGCCCGGCGCGCCCCGGAAGGGCTCTGGCTGCGGCACATCCTTTTGACGATGGAGGGCGGCCGCTCGGCCCTGGAAGGGAGCGCCCTGCGGCCGGAGCTGGTGCCGCAGTTTCTGCAGAGCATGAACGTCGAAGAGGTGTTTGCCGGGATGGATTTCGCCGGATTTCGCCTGCTGCGTCCTGAAACCGGGGGCGAGGCCGTCGAATTTTTCATTGAAACCGGCAGAGAGGTGCAGCCATGACGCCTTTTCGTGAACAGCTCAAGTCCTGGCATGGCCGCCTGGACAAATGTTCGCCGCGCGAGAAGGCGCTACTGACCCTGGTGGTGCTGGTGCTCCTGGTGGTGAGCGTCGATTTTCTGGCGATCGCTCCGCAGAAAGCGCGGCAGAAGGTACAGCGTGACCAGGTTGCCGCGGCCCGCACTGAAATCCAGCTTCTCGAGGCTGAAATGGCCGGTGCCGAGGCGAAGGTGTCCGCCGACCCCGACCGGGAAAACCGCGAACGGCTGCGGTTGCTGCAGGGGCAGCTCGGTGAACTTGACCAGCAGCTGGAGTCTTTGGCGCTGGAGCTGATCGCTCCCCGAGAGATGCCGGGGATGCTTGAAGAACTGCTGTTGCGGCAGGAGGGGCTGCGCCTGCTGCGGGTCGAAAACCTGCCGCCGGTGCCGCTGCTGGCCGCCACCTCCGGCGAAAAAGTCACCGGAATGGAGGTCGAGACGGCGAATGTCTACCGGCACGGCCTGCAGCTTGAATTTACGGGCAGCTACCGGCAGATTCTCGCCTACCTGCAGGTGATCGAAGGGTTGGGGCGGCAGATGTTCTGGAGCTCCCTCGACCTGCAGGTCGAAGAGCATCCCCGTGTGAAGGTGGTGCTGACGGTCTACACCCTGAGCCTGAAGAAGGAGTGGATCGGTGTCTAAATCCGCCACGTGTAAAGCCGCCATGACCGCCGCGGCATTGATCGCGCTGCTGGCCGCTCCGCTGACGGCCGCCGATCT
>NZ_JBFHGD010000037.1:0-20258 GCF_041583255.1 Trichloromonas sp.
CGGGATGGTTTGATCGCTGAAACGCCCGGGGCCCGAAGCAATTGCTTCGGGCCCCGGGCGTTTGCGTTGACTGGCGGCGGTGTCCGGTTTAGGCGGCGGGGTTGACTTCCCGGGCCGCCAGGGCGGCGGCGCAGATGGCGGCCGGTATGGTGGACCCTTTGCCGGTGGCAATGGTGTGGCTGTTTTGGGGATTGGTCACCAGGTATTCATAGAGTCCGTCCACGCTTTTGCCGCCATAACGGCAGGGGGACCCCAGCCGGGAGAGGACTTTCCAGGCGTCGAGGATGCCGAGTTCAGGGGGGGTGGCGTCGGTTTGGTCGAGCAGGTGGGCGGCGATCAGGCGTTCTTTCATGGCGAGCTCCTCACGGATTGGGCTGAACGGTGTGGGAGGTGACCGGGGTGCTGTTAATTAAAACATGGGGTAATTTTTAACGCGTATGGTTTACAGTTTCGCAGAAGATTCTAAGAAAAGCAAGGGGGGCGCAGGGAATTTTCTCTTTTTTCGGAGAGGTTTGAGCTTCGGCTTAAGGTTGACTTTGGCCGCTGCCTGAACGTATCATAATAACTGGCTATTTGACGCTAAACCCGATCAAGAGATTCGTTATGTCCATATTGCCCATCAGGCACTACCCGGATCCGGTTCTCAAGCTGATTGCCGAACCGGTTGCCACCGTCGATGCCGAGTTGCGCCGGCTGGCGGCCGACATGGCCGAGACGATGTACGCGGCCCCAGGCATCGGCCTGGCCGCGCCGCAGGTCGGAGTCTCCAGGCGCATGGCGGTGATTGACTGCGCCCCCTCGGGGGAGCCGCCCCAGCTTTTTACCCTGATCAATCCCGAAATCATCGAACGGGAGGGGGACTCCTGCGAAGAGGAGGGGTGTCTTTCTGTTCCCGCCTATTACGCCAAGGTGGATCGCAGCGCCAGGATCCGGGTCCGCTATCTCGATCTCGATGGGCAGACCCGGGAGCGTGACGCCGACGGCCTGCTTGCCATCTGCATCCAGCACGAGCTCGACCACCTCGACGGCATCCTGTTCGTCGATCATCTTTCCCCGCTCAAAAAGGGGATTTTCCGCAAGAAATACAAAAAAATTCTGGAACAGCAACGGGAGCAGATGTGATCAAGCCTCAGGATATCCGAACCGTGTTCATGGGAACGCCGGAGTTTGCCCTGTCGACTTTGCAGGGACTGATCGATTTCGGCCTCAATCTGTGCGCCGTCTACACCCAGCCGGACCGACCCAAGGGGCGCGGCAACAAGCTGGCGCCGCCACCGGTCAAGGAGCTGGCCCTCAAATATGACATCCCCGTTTACCAGCCCGTCAAGCTGCGCGACCCGGCGGTCGTCGAAGAGCTGCGGCAGCTGGCGCCCGACCTGATCGTGGTGGTGGCCTTCGGGCAGATCCTGCCCAAGAGCGTGCTGGAGATCCCCCAATACGGCTGCATCAACGTGCACGCCTCGCTGCTCCCCCGGTATCGCGGGGCGGCGCCGATCAATAAGGCGATCGTTGACGGCGAGAGCGAGACCGGCGTGACCACCATGTACATGGATGTCGGCCTCGATACCGGCGACATGCTGATCAAGCGCACCACCCCTATCGGTGACCTTGAAACGGCCGGAGAGCTGTACGTTCGTCTGGCACAGATCGGCCGCGAAGCGATGGAAGAAACCCTGCGGCAGCTCTGCGCCGGTACCCTGGTGGCGGAGAAACAGGACGACGCCCTCACTAACTACGCGCCGATGATGAAGAAAGAAGACGGTTGCATCGACTGGACCCGCAGTGCCCGCCAGATTCACAACCAGGTGCGCGGGCTCGACCCCTGGCCGGGGGCCTACACGACCCTGCAGGGGGAGGTGCTGAAGATCGCCAAAACCGCGGTCGAGGCCGGCTCGGGGACTCCCGGTTCGGTGCTGTCCGCTGCCGCTGACGGTGTGCGCATCGCCTGCGGCGACGGCATACTGCGGGTCGGCGAGCTGCAGCTGCCGGGGAAAAAGCGCCTGGCCGCCGCCGATTTCCTGCGCGGCTGCCCGCTTCTTCCAGGGACTTTGCTCGAGTGAGCTGCCCTCGCTGGCAGACGGTTTTAATGACGGCGCCCCTTGATTTCATCCGGCGCCGTCATTATATTTTAGAGGAATGCTGCCCGGCTGCTGTTGAAAATGAATAAACAATCCTGAAAGGTGATGACCGTATGAATACCCTGCGTACCGTTTTTCTGATGACCCTGCTGACGCTGGTGCTGGTCGGCGCCGGCGGCGCCCTTGGCGGCCAGGGGGGCGCCCTGATCGCCCTGGTCATGGCGGCGGTGATGAACCTGGGCTCCTACTGGTTTTCCGACAAAATCGTGCTCAAGATGTACCGCGGCACCGAAGTGACCAGCGGTCCGCTGTTCGAAGTGGTTCAGGAGATCTGCCAGGGCAACAGCCTGCCGATGCCCAAGGTCTACACCCTGCCCCAGCCGACGCCCAACGCTTTCGCCACCGGGCGCAACCCGCAGCATGCGGCGGTGGCCGCCACCGAGGGGATTCTGCAGATCCTCACCCGCGACGAGCTGAAGGGGGTGATGGCCCACGAAATGAGCCACGTCAAGCATCGGGATATTCTGATCGGCTCGATCGCAGCGACCATCGCCGGGGCGATCTCCTATATGTCGCACATGGCCCAGTGGTCGATGCTCTTCGGCGGCCGCGATGACGAGGACAGCAACCCGGTGGCGATGATCCTGATGATGATCCTGGCGCCGATAGCCGCGATGCTGGTGCAGATGGCGGTCTCCCGCTCCCGTGAATACGAGGCCGACAAGGGCGGCGCCAGGATGTGCGGCAATCCCCATTATCTGGCCAGCGCCCTGAAGAAACTCGAAGCGGCCAACAGCCGGCAGCCGATGCCGAAGGTCAACGAAGCCACCGCCCATATGTTTATTGTCAGCCCGCTGCGAGGTTCCGGATTGAAGTCGCTCTTTTCCACCCACCCCCCGGTCGAAGAACGGGTGCGGCGCCTGGAAAGTATGACTATCCTCTGATTCCGCGGTTACAGATCATCCCGCTGACCAGGGGCGCGCTTTGCGCGCCCCTGGTTTTTTCCGTTGAAAGGTTGCCTCCTTGTCTACTGCCAATCCGCGCCAGCTGGCGTTTTCCATCCTCTGCCGGGTCGATGAAGGGGCCTATGCCGACCTTACCCTCGATGCCGAACTCGCCAGGGCGGGACGGATCGATCCCCGCGACCGGGGGCTTGTCACCGAGCTGGTCTACGGGGTACTGCGCCAGCGCGGGCGTCTCGATTTTGCCCTGACCAAATTCTGCAGCAAGCCGCTGGCCAAGGTCGAACCAAGGGTGCTGACCCTGCTGCGGCTCGGTGCCTATCAGCTGCTGATGCTCGATCGGGTGCCGGCCCCGGCCGCCGTGCACGAAACCGTTGAACTGGCCCGGCAGGAAAACCTTGAGCGGGCCACCGGCTTTATCAACGGCATCCTTCGTTCAATCATCCGGCAACAGCAGGAAATTGCCTGGCCCGATCCGGCGGACGCGGTGCCTTACCTGGAAAAGCTGATGGCCTTTCCCCACTGGCTGGCCAAGTCGTGGGTCAGGCAGTTCGGTGCGCAGGAAGCGGTGGTGATCGGCGAGGCCCTGCTGCAGCCGGCGCCCTTCACAGTGCGGGTCAATACGTTGAAAATCAGCCGCGAGGCATTTCTTGAGGCCTTGGCGCAGAACGGTTTCGAGGCCCGACCGACCGCCTACGCGCCCGAGGGGGTGGTCATCACCGCCCGCAGTGGCGGACCCATTCCCGGCGACGCCGAAGGCTGGTACCAGGTGCAGGACGAGGCGAGCATGCTGATCGCCCACCTGCTCGGGGCCCGGCCGCAGGAGCGGATTCTCGATGCCTGTTCGGCTCCCGGCGGCAAGACCACCCATGTCTGTGCCCTGGGCGAGAACGCGGTTGCTGTGCTGGCTCTCGACCTGCATCCGCAACGGGTGCGGCTGGTGGAGAGCGGGGCCCGCCGGCTGGGCTGCCTGGGGATTGAGACCCGGGCCTGGGATCTGACCCGTGTGCCGGATTTCCTGTCGCCGCAGAGCTTTGACCGGGTGCTGGTCGATGCGCCTTGCAGCGGTCTCGGCGTGCTTCGGCGCAACCCGGAGATCCGCTGGCGACGGACCGCCAAGGACGTCGCCCTGATGGCCGAGCAGCAGCGGTTTATCCTGGCCAATGCGGCCGCCCTGGTCAAGCCCGGCGGTCGGCTGCTCTACTCGCTGTGTACCCTGACCGCCGAGGAGACCGCCGGGGTGGTTCAGGCGTTTCTGGCCGCCCATCCCGAATTCGAGCAGGAGGATCTGCGCGGGGCGGCCCCGGCCCATTGGCAGGAGCTGTTCGCCGATGACGGCTGCCTGCACACCTGGCCTCACCGGCATGACGGCATGGACGCCTTTTTCGCCACGGCCTTTCGTCGCCTCAAGGGCTGACACGGGATAATTTACTTTGGCCCAGACGGTAAATCTGCTACAAAGAAGAGCAGTTATCGTCTTTATACCTATTGGAGTCGCGAGCATGGTAAAAATAGCACCTTCGATCCTGTCGGCGGATTTTGCCCGCCTGGGGGATGAAATCCGGGCCATCGAGGCCGCTGGCGCCGATTATGTGCATATCGATGTCATGGACGGTCACTTCGTGCCCAATATCACCATCGGTCCGCTGGTGGTCGACGCGGTGCGCAAGGTGACTTCGCTCCCCCTCGACGTCCACCTGATGATCGAAAATCCCGACCTGTATATTCCCGACTTCGTCAAAGCCGGAGCCGATATCATCACCGTGCACCAGGAAGCGGTTCCCCACCTGCACCGGACCGTGCAGCTGATCCACAGCCTCGGCAAAAAGGCCGGTGTTTCCATCAATCCGGCGACCCCGGTATCGACCCTCGAGGTGATTCTCGACGAGCTCGACCTGGTGCTGGTGATGTCGGTTAATCCCGGTTTCGGAGGCCAGAGCTTCATCCCCGCCTGCCTGCCGAAGATCGAAGCGCTGCGGCGCGAAATCGAGCGGCGCGGCCTGGCGGTGGAACTGGAAGTCGACGGCGGGGTGAAAACCGACAATATCGGCCGAATCGTCGCCGCCGGCGCCGATGTGCTGGTGGCCGGCAGCGCCGTGTTTAACACCAGCGACTACCGGGCCACCATCGATACCCTGAAAAGGAATGCCATTTCGGTAACCGTCTGATGCTCGATCACGAACTGGTGCGGCGCCGACTTGGTCGGCAGCCCCACCTGCCATTGCCGGATGCCGGGCTTCGCCCTGCTGCGGTGCTGCTGCCGCTGTTCAGGCAAGGGGGGGAGGACATGGTCCTGTTTACCCGGCGTACCGAGACGCTCAACCACCACCGGGGCGAGATCTCCTTTCCCGGCGGCGCCTGGCATGCCGGCGACGCCGGCATGGCCGCGACCGCCCTGCGGGAAACCGAGGAGGAGATGGGGATTGCCGCCGCCGACGTCCGCATGCTGGGGCGGCTGGATGACTGTATTTCAATTCATGGTTACCATGTGGCCCCGTTTGTCGGCACATTTCCCTATCCATATCGGTATACTGTAAATAGTGATGAAATTGCCGAGGTGATCGAACTGCCGTTGCAGCGCCTGCGCGACCCCGCCATCTATCACGAAGAAGACTGGCGGCACAAGGGCCGGACTTATCCGGTCGGCTTCTACACGGTGGACCGGCACCAGATCTGGGGACTGACCGCGGAAATCCTCCGCCAGTTTCTGCAGCGGGTGTTTCCCGCCTGAGAGTCGGGCCGACACGGGCGGCCACCGGTCGTTTCAGCCCCAAAAAGGAGAGAACTGTCATGGACCTGTTCCGCAACCGCGGGCTGCAGACCAAGATCAACCTGATCATCCTGGTTATTCTCCTGGCGTTTTTCGGCCTCTTTTCTTTTGTCAGTTTCAGGCAGCAGAAGAACTATATTGTCGAGGAGGCGGTGGAAAAGGCCCGCATCATCGCTTCGACAGCCATTCGCAGCCGGCAGTATGTGTCCAGCCAGCTGCAGGCGGGCGGGGTCGAATTGACCCGGGAACGCTACGGCCTCATCCCCCAGGTGGTTTCGACCCGCCTGGGCGGACTGGTGGCCGAAGATCTCGGCTACTCTATCCGCCAGATATCCGAACGCTACCGTAACCCCAAGAATGCTCCCGACCCTTCCGAGTCGGTGATGCTCCAGCAGTTTTACCAGGACCCTTCACTCGAAGAGACCTATCGGGTGACCTATCTCGACGAAGAACCGATATTCCGCTACCTGCACCCTTTTATCGTCGAGCAGAGCTGTCTGCCCTGCCATGACGTGCCGGCCGAGGCTCCCGCCTTTATCCATGAAATGTTTCCCGATAAAACCGAGCAGTCGTTTCATTACCGTATCGGCGAGGTGATCGGGGCGGTTTCGGTGTCGATTCCCATGGGCAAGCTGCAGGCGCAGATTCAGAAAAAAGTCCGTACCGATCTGCTCTACTCGGGCGGGGTGCTGCTGGCCCTGGTCTGCTGTCTCGGGTTGCTGATCCGGGTGGCGGTCACCGCACCGCTGGCTCGGCTCGGGTTGGTGATCCGGGACATCGTCCGCACCGGGCGCTTTGAAAAACCGATTCCCCGCCGCGGACGGGATGAGATCGGTACCCTGATCGATGGTTTCAACGATATGATGGTTCGTCTCGGCGAGAAGACCGCACATCTGGAAGAGTCGGAAAAACGCTTCCGGGTGCTGACCGAGACGGCCCGCGACGGCATCATCTCCTTTCTCGGCAACGGCCAGATCATTCTTTTTAACCGCCAGGCTGAGCGGATTTTCGGCTACAGCAAGCGTGAAGTCCTCGGCGTGTCGGTGGCGCGCCTGGTGCATGAGGAGTGTGCCGAGTTTCACAGCGCCGGCGTCGAAGGCTACCTCAAGAGCAATGCGGCCCAGCTGGTTCGCAAGCTGCACAAGTTCCCCGGCCGGCGCCGGGACGGGGCGATCCAGAGACTGGAGCTGTCTCTCGCCGTAGCCGAGTCGGAAGGGCACCTGTTCTACACCGCCATCGTCCGGGAATGTTCCTAGCCTGTCGTGAGGAGCAGGGAGGGGGACTTGTCTCCCCTCTTTGCGCCTCACCCGTCACTTCTCACGGATAGTCCCATGCCCAGTAGTCGCCACCGCAGCCAGCGGTTTCTCGAGCAAATATCCCAGCAGGTCCTGGTCGGCGACGGCGCCATGGGAACCTTGCTGTACAGCCGCGGCATCCAGCTCGACACCAATTTCGAATATCTCAACCTGCGTGACCCGGAACAGATCCGTCGCGTGCATGGCGACTACCTGGCCGCCGGGGCGCAGCTGCTGGAAACCAACACCTTCGGTGCCAATGCCCTGCGTCTGGCCGGTTTCGGCCTTGACGCCCAGGTTCGCGACATCAACCTGGCCGGGGCCCGCCTGGCTCGGGAGGTCGCCGGTGACCAGGCCTTTGTCGCCGGTTCGGTCGGTCCGCTCGCCCGTCCCCGGGGCGAGGTGGCGGTTTTGCCCCGCAGTCAGAAAGAGGCCGTGTTGCGGCAGCAGATGGAGGCGCTGGCCGAGGGCGGCGTCGACCTGTTTATCCTGGAAACCTTTTCCGACCTGGATGATCTCGAGCTGGGGCTCGAACTGGCCAAGGGGTTCGGTCTGCCGGCCATTGCCCAGATGGCTTTTCTGCAGGAGGGCCGTACCCGCGACGGGGTTTCCGCCGAGGTGGCGGCCGGACGGCTGACGGCGGCCGGGGCAGCGGTACTTGGCGCCAACTGCGGATCCGGCCCGCGCGAGCTGCTGCAGGTAGTGTCGCGCATGGCGGCGGCTTCGAAGCTCCCCCTGTCCGCTTTCCCCAATTCAGGGTTCCCCGAGTTTGTCGACGGTCGTTACATCTACCTGGCCACCCCCGAGTATTTCGCTGCCATGGGGCGGGAACTGGCGGCGGTGGGGGCGGGATTGGTCGGCGGCTGCTGCGGCACCACACCGGAGCATATCCGGGCCCTGGCCCAGGCGCTGGAGGGGCTGCGCCCGGCGGCCGTGAGCCGCGCGGTGAAGGCCCCCGAGGCGGAGGTCGCCCGCCCGGCCGCAGCCGTTTCGGAAAAGAATTTTCTCTGCGAATGGGGACGGCGGCCGGTGGTGACGGTCGAACTCGACCCGCCGCGGGGATTGAACTGCGACAAGGTGCTGGCCGGCGCCCGGGCTCTGGCCGCTGCCGGGGTCGACGCCATCAGCCTGGCGGAAAACCCGCTGGCCCGTATCCGCCTGGGGAACATCGCTCTGGCCAACACCATCCAGCAAGCCACGGGCACCGAGGTGATCGTTCATGTCACCTGTCGCGATCGCAACCTGATCGGACTCCATTCCGAGCTGATGGGCGCCCACCTGCTGGGCATCCGAAACGTGCTGGCGGTCACCGGCGATCCGGTCGCGGTCGGTGGCGAGTCAGGAGCAACCAGCGTTTTCGATCTCAACTCGATCGGCCTGCTTGAGTTGCTCAATGCGCTTAACAACGGCAAAAATTCTCTCGGGGCCGAATTGGAAGGGCAGACCCGCTTTCTGCTTGGTGCCGCCTTCAACCCGAACCTGCCGAGCATGGACGGTCAGCTGCGTCGGCTGGGTAAGAAGATGGCGGCCGGGGCGCGTTTTGTGCAGACCCAGCCGGTCTATTCGATCCGGGTGATGGAGGAGATGCTGGAGCGAACCGCGGATCTCGACATCCCGGTGCTGGTGGGGATTTTGCCGTTGGTCAGTGAACGCAACGCCGAGTTCCTGCATAACGAGGTTCCCGGCATTACCTTGCCCGACGAGGTGCGGATGCGGATGCGGGGCAAGCAGGGGGCGGAAGGGGTCAGGGAGGGGATGTCGATTGCCAGGGAACTGGTCGAGGCGGGGCGGGGCAAGGTCGGCGGCTATTACCTGATGCCGCCCTTCGGCAAGGTTGAACTGGCGCTGGAGCTGATGGAGTTCATCCGCCGCTCGGCTGCGTGAGCTCGAGCAGGCGGTTGAGCAGTCCCTGTTCATCCAGCTCGAACAGCTCGTCGCAGCCGCCGATGTGGGTGCCATCGATGAAAATTTCCGGGACCGTTTCCCTGCCGGAGCGCTTGACCATCTCTTTCGCCCGTGGCCGGTCGTCGGCGATGTCGTATTCCTGAAAACGGACCCCCTTGATGCGCAGCAGTTCCTTGGCTCGCCAGCAGTAGGGGCAATAATTCTTGGTATAAATCTCAACCGGCTTCATTGGGTGGTTTCTCCGCTTTTTGGCAGGACAAGGGCAGTTTAGCGCAGGATGACGGACTGGCAAGCATTTTTTTTGCAGCAATAAGGAGACCTTCATGGTGGGGAGAACCGTTTGGCGCTGTTTCTCTGCAGCATTGATGCTGCTGGCTCTGCTGGCCTGTGCCACTGTGGTGCGACCGGTGGAGATGTTCCCCGCGAGTAATGAGGACTTTGCCAAGCGATTGCGCTGGCTTGATTATTCAGGTGCGGCGCAGCACATGGCTGAATCCGTACGCGGTGATTTTCTCGAACGTTTTGCTGACAACGAGGATCTCCGGGTCGTCGATTTCGATATCGAGCGGGTTGAGTTCCGGGCTGACGGCCGGAAGGTCATCGTCTGGCATGTCCTCGAATATTACATGTTGCCTTCGGCGACGGTGAAAAAGGAGCGAATCCAACTCGAATGGGAGTTTCGCGAAGAGAATAAATTACTGCCCGGCACCTGGTCTATTATTTCTGAATTCCCCCGGCTTCCGTAAAAAATCCTGTCGGCCCGATTTTTTTCCGAATGGTTGGTTAAAGTGCCCGCCGATTCCGAACGACCCCGTTACAATGGGAAATGCGCAAATTTTGCCTTGCTTTAGGTCTTCCATTTGTGCTATCTAACTGCATACTGTATACAAGATAGGGGGAGGCGATCGCCGAAAGGGCGCGGTCTTTCCCCTTTTACAAGGGGTTTCCGTTCGTTTGTTTGCGGTTAAGAATGGGTTCCACAGGAGGTCGATCTTGTCTCAAGTCATTTTTTCCAGCTGGGGAAGAAACATTGTAGATAATCGCCAGGGAGGTAGCGCCGAAGCCGAGGGCGCCTACCAGAAGATGCCGGTCACTTTCGACGGCAGCCGTCCCTGGGGTGCTTTCATGGGGTGGGACGGTGTCATCGTCACCGACCCCAAAGTCGACGTGGTCGCCATGGCGGCCGAGTATGCCAGGCGGGTGCAGGAAGATTACTGCTGCGCCAAGTGCACCCCGGGCAAGCGCGGCACCAGGGTCATGCAGGACACCCTGGCCCGGATTCTTTCTGGCCACGGCGAGGAAGGCGATCTGACGACCATCGAAACCATCGGCGACCTGATGCAGAACTGCAAATGCACCCTGTGCATGACTTCTGCAGTGCCGGTGATCGATACCATCAAGCATTTCCGGGCAGACTACCTCGCCTACATCGGCGGCGAGCGCAAGGCCAAGTCCGAGTCCCGGTATGTGGATAAGCTGACCGCGCCCTGTCAGGACCGTTGCCCGGCTCACATTGACATCCCGGCGTATATCGAAGAGATCAAGGACTACCGCTTCGAGGAATCACTTTCGACCATCCGCGAGAACATGCCGCTTCCTTCGGTGTGCGGCCGGGTCTGTCCGCATCCCTGCGAGACGGCCTGCCGGCGCAAGAATGTTGATGAGGCGGTCAGCATCATGGTGCTCAAGCGAACCGCCTCCGATTACGAGTGGCAGCATCATCAGAACCCGCCGATGCAGGCGAAACCACGCAAAAACAAGACCGTGGCCGTGGTCGGCGCCGGCCCTGCCGGCCTGGCGGCCGCTTACTACCTGGCCCTTGAAGGCTACCCGGTCACCATTTACGAAGCGTTGCCCGAAGGCTTCGGCGGCGGCATGATCGCCGTCGGCATCCCCGCTTACCGTATGCCCCGTCATATCCTGCAGCGTGATATCGATATCATCAGCGCCCTGGGGGTCGAGATTATCTACGGCAAGCGGGTTGGCAAGGATATCACTCTGCCCGAGCTGAAGGAAAAGTACGATGCCGTCTTTCTGGCTCCCGGCGCCCATCGCTCCAAGCCGATGGGGGTCGAAGGGGAAGACAAGGGGTATAAAGGCTTCCTCCCCGGCGGGATCGATTTTCTCCGTGAAGCCTACATGGGCAAGCCGACCGGCATGGGCAAAAAAGTGGTCGTCGTCGGCGGCGGCAACACCGCTATCGACTGTGTCCGGGTCGCCCTGCGCGAAGGGGCCGAAGAATCGATCCTGCTCTACCGGCGTTCCCGTAAGGAAATGCCGGCCGATGTCTGGGAAGTCGATGGCGCCGACGAAGAAGGGGTAAGATTCGAGTTCCTGGTCCTGCCGACCAAGATCATCGTCGATGATAAGGAGCAGGTTACCGGTGTCGAGTGCGTCCGCATGGAGCTCGGTGAGCCCGACGCTTCCGGGCGACGTCGGCCGCAGCCGGTGGAGGGGAGCGAGTTCGTGGTAGAGTGCGATACCGTCATCCCGGCTATCGGCCAGGATCCCGACCTTTCCTTCATCCCCGAGAAAATGGGGATCGATATCACCAAGTGGAACACGGTGGTGACCAAGTCGCTCCCCCTCAAAAGCCCCAAGGGCCGGGATCTCAACGACCCCATGGGCAACCCCCTGAGCCGGACGCTGATCACCGACCTGGAAGGAGTCTTTGCCGGCGGTGATGCCGAGATCGGACCGCTGACCGTGGTTGCCTGCGTCGGCAACGCTCATCGCGCCGCCCGGGTCATTCAACGCTGGCTCGAAGAAGGCAAGGCGTATCTGAGCGACGAAGAGATTCTCGAAGACATCCTGAGCCACGTCAGTGTCTACGACAAAAATGAGCAGGTGCCCTGGCTCGATTCGGTTGCCCGGGCCCACCAGAAAGAAATTCACGGTCGCGAGCGGGCCAGCTTGAAGAACTACTGCGAAGTGGAACTCGGCTTCACCGACAGTCAGGCGGTGCAGGAAGCGGAACGCTGCCTCCGCTGCTACCGCGTCGCCATGCTCGCCATGTAAATGAGAGAAACGTTACCAGGTTCGAGGGGTTGGGGAGCCGGTGTGAACCGTGCCTTGGCCCTTTCGTCTTTAGCCAGGCTTTGAGGTGAAAATCATATGGTCACTTTGACAATTGACGGCAAGACAGCTAGTGTGCCCGCTGGATCGACGATTCTGGACGCTGCCCTGCAGGTGGGTGTACGGATTCCGACGCTCTGCTGGCTGCAGAAAGTTTCCCCGACCGGCGCCTGCCGGATCTGCGTGGTGGAGATCGAGGGCGTGGCCCGGCCGATGACCGCCTGCAATACCCCGGTCAAGGAAGGCATTGTTGTCACCACTCAGTCGGAGAAGTTGTTCGCCATCCGCAAGCAGATCGTGGAGCTGCTGCTGGTCAACCATCCCCTCGATTGCCCGGTCTGCGATGCCGCCGGTGAGTGCGATCTGCAGAACGTCTGCTACGAATTCAACGTCACCCGGCAGCCCTTCGAGGCCGAGGATGTCAATCCCCCGGAGATCAACGCCTGGCCGCTGATTCAGCAGGTTCCTTCCCGCTGCGTTCTGTGCGAAAAGTGCGTCAAGGTCTGCCACGAAACGGTCGGTTCCAGCGCCCTGTTCGTCAACGACAAGGGGGACAAAAGCTTCGTCGACAAGAATGTCGATCTCTGCGAGTTCTGCGGTAACTGTGTCTCGGTCTGCCCGACCGGAACCATGATCTCCAAGACCTTCAAGTTCAAGGCCCGCCCCTGGGAACTGACCAAAGTTCCGTCGGTCTGCACCTACTGCCCGAGTCACTGCCAGATCGACGTCAACGTCAGAAACGGCAAAGTGCTGCGGATGACCTCGGAAGACGGGACGACCGTTAACGACGGCAACCTCTGTGTCGGCGGTTTTTTCGGCCATGGTTACCTCGATGCCCCCCAGCGGCTGACCCAGCCGCTGGTCAAGTCCGCTCCGGCCAGCTGGGACGAGGCGCTCGGCCTGGTGGCCGGCAAGATCCGCGAAGTCGGCCCTTCTGCCGTGGCGGCACTCGGTTCGCCCCGCTTGAGCAACGAAGAAAACTACCTGCTGCAGAAACTCTTCCGGGTGGCGGTAGGTACCAACAATATCGACAGCGAAGCCCGTTTCGGTTCTCTGCGCGCCCTCAGCGCCCTGAAGGCGGCACTGGGCGTCGAGGGGGCCAGCAATACCATCGAGAGCATCGCTCTGGCCGATGCCGTGCTGGTCTTTGGCGCCGATGTCACAGCAGAGGCTCCCGCGGTTGACTGGCAGATTGAAAAAGCTTGCCGCAAACAGAACGGTAAGCTGGTCGTTGCCAACATGCGCCAGGTCAAGCTGACCCGCTATGCCAATACCCATCTCAATTACAAGCCCGGCTCCGAAGTGGCCCTGGCCGGTGCCCTGGCCAAAATCATCCTCGACAAGGGCCTGGCTGACGAGGACTACCTGGCCAAATACGTGAAGAATGCCGCCGACATCAAGAAACAGCTGAAATCGGTGAATTTGAAAAAAGCGGTCGAGGCGACCGGCGTCAGCGAAGCGTTGCTCGAAGAAGCCGCTGCCTACCTGGGCAACGCCAAAAACGTCGCGATGATCTTTGGCGCCGACGTGACCCGCAGCGAAGGGGCCAAGGACAAGGTGCTGGCACTGGCCAATCTCGCTCTTGTGTGCGGTGCGGTCGGCAGCGAAGCCGGCGGACTTTTTCCGATCGACGAAAAAGGCAATACCCAGGGGTTGCTTGATATGGGCGTGGCCACCGACCTGCTCCCCGGTCTGAAAGACTTTTCCACGGCCAAAACCGAATTCGAAAAAGCCTGGGGCACTGCGCTGCCGGCCAAGGGACTCGATGCCCAGGGGATTCTCGAGGGAATCGAAAAAGGCGAGATCAAGGTGCTCTACCTGGCCGCGACCAATCCCGCCGTATCCTTCGCTGACAGCGGTCGCTGGCAGAAGGCGCTCGATAAGGTCGACTTCCTGGTGGTGCAGGATATCCTCGCCTCCGGTCTGACCGAGCTGGCCGATGTGGTGCTGCCCGGCGCCGCCGATGTCGAAAAGAACGGCAGCGTGACCTCCCTCGATCATCAACTCAGCAAACTCGGCAAGGCCCGCAAGCCCGTCGGTGATGCCCGTGAAGATTTCGAGATTTTCGCGCAGCTCTACGCGCGCTTGGCGCCCAGGGCCGAAGCGGTCAGCCTGGCCGCTGTCATCGCCGAAATCAAGCAGCTGGTGCCCGCTTACGGCAAGGCCACTGCCTGCGGTGGCGGAAAATGCCGCCACGCTGTTCGCAGCCGGTTCGTTCCGGCCGAGCAGAGCATGACCTTCTCCGAGGTCAAGGGGCCGGATGCTGCGGCCGAAGGGCTCAAGCTGCTCAGCGGCAAGATTCTCTTCCACTTCGGAACCACTTCGACCTTTGCCGACGGCACCCTGGTGGTGGCACCTGCCGGCTATGTCGAAATGAACCCTGCAGATGCCGAAACCTGTGGCGTCAAGGACGGCGATGCGGTCAAGGTGACCTCCGCCGCCGGCTCGGCCCAAGGGAAGGTCAAGCTCAGCAGCAAGGTGCAGGCCGGGCTGCTCTTCGCCCCGTACCACTTTGCCGAGATGAACATCCAGCAGGTCATGTCGGCAGGGAGCAATCTGGCCGCCGTTCAGGTCAGCAAGGCTTGAAATTATCAGCCGTTCTGATGTAAGCTCATGGCGCCCCGGCGATAGCCGCCGGGGCGCCTTTTATTTTTTTCGGGGGAGTGCCGCATGACAACCGTATTTCACGATTACAAGGACAAGGTCGCCTTCAACAAGGAAAAAGCCGGCAAGATCGCGCTGGCGGAAACGCCCCATTCCAGAACCACGCTCTGGTGCCTGCTGCCCGGGCAGCACATCCATCCGCATGTGCATGCCGGCGATCATATCTGGGTGATCCTGGAGGGGGTCGGCAACTTTCTCGGCGACACCCCGCGCGAGGTCGCTCCCGGAACGGTTTTGATTGCACCGGAGGGGATCGCCCACGGGATCGAGAATACCGGCCAGGAAGGCCTGGTCTTTGTCAGCATCTCGGCCGGGTAGCTTCTCCGGTCCGAATAAAACGAAAAAAGCCCCTGTCATTGCAGGGGCTTTTTTCGTTTCCAAGGAAGACGTCAACCGTGGGAGGTGTTTTGCTCCTTCCCCAGGGGATCCTTGATCAGACGGTGCTTGATGCGCTGGGTCATCCACCAGACCAGTGCGACAACCGCCGGTACGGCAAAGGCCAGCACGACCTTTTTCTCCAGATGCCAGTGCTCCAGCGGCAGGCCGCTGAGCAGATAGCTGACCAGCCCGACCATGTAATAGCTGATGGCTGCGACCGAAAGACCTTCAACCGTTTCCTGCATGCGAAACTGCAGCCGGCTGCGGCGGTCCATGGAGGCGAGCAGGCTTTTGTTCTGCTCCTGCATGGTCAGGTTAACGCGGGTTCGCAGCAGGTCGCCGGCCCGTTCGATGCGCCGTGACAGGTCTTCGAGGCGGTTCTGTACCGATTCGCAGGTGCGCAGGGCCGGAACCAGTCGCCGGCTGAGAAATTCGTTGACCGACATGTGCTCTTCCACCTCGACCTCGCGGATATTCTGCAGTCGGCTGAGGACCAGATCGTGATAGGCGCGGGTGGCGGAAAAACGATAGTTGGTTTCGGTTCGGTATGTTTCCAGCCGCGCGGCCAGACGGGACAGGCGGTACAGCAGTTCCCGCTCCGCCCTGCTGCTGTCGAGGGTGGAGAGGCTGCCGAGCATGTCGGAGAGTTGACGATCCATTTCGCTCAAGTCCGGGGCGATGCGCTTGGCGATCGGCAGGGAGAGCTGGGCCAGCAGCCGGTAGGTTTCCAGTTCGATGACCCGCTGCACCAGCCGGCCCATCTGGTAATCGTCGATGCCGAGATTGCGGATATGAAAACGGCCGAAGCCGTCGCCGTGCAGCTTGAAGGCCGTGCACAGCTGGGCCTTGCCGTTCTTCGGTCGGCTGATAATGAGTTTTTGCCCTTCGAAATGCCGGCTGAGCACATCGAGATCGCAGGGGGTGCTGCCCTCCTCGACGACCAGGTGGAAGGCGGCGACCGCTCTTCCCGGCAGGGCACCGAGCCAGTCGGCGGGGAGCAGCTGCAATACCGTTGTGTCGAAGGGGGTCGGGCTGTCCTGGCAACTCGAGAGGAAGGTCACGGCATAGAATTCCATGTGCCGCTCCCACCTCACCGAAAAGCGGCCCAGGTCCTGGATGAAGGAAACCGTCTCCGGGGCCGGTTGGTTGACGCTGTAGCGGCGGCAGAGGTCGCAGAGCAGGTCGAAGGCCGCATCCATCTCCGCCGCCTCGGCGCGAAAGGCCAGATGGGTCAGCTTTTGCGGCGTGGCCACCAGGTGGAACGGGCGGGCGTGCAGTTCGTCGTAGAGGGCGTCGCGCAGGGGGTGGGTGGAAAAGGGCAGGCAGAAAAAATCAGGCATGGGGGTAAGCGGTCCTCGAATTTGTTGTTTTCAGCACGGGCAGGCCCAGGCTTTGCCAGTCCGGGTTGCTGCCGGCGAAGGCTAGCAGAAACGACCGACGTCTGACAAGTTTTTTCATGGTTCAACCTGGTCGACTAAAATAAGTTGGTCGGTAGCAAATCCGAGGTTTTCGGCTTGTCTTAACAATTGCTGCAGAACCGGGGAGGGCAGCCTCGGAGTTCTGGCAAGAATCCAGAGATAAGAGCGGTTGGGACCGCAGACCATGGCATGGCCGTAGTCGGCCCTGTCCAGGGCGATGATGTTGTAGCTGGCGTAAAAGGGTCCGAAGAAGGAAACCTTGAAAGCCCCGGTGCTGGGACTGCCAAGTAGATACGCTTTCCCCTCGGCCTGCTTCCACTGTCCGGAAGTGGGGTTGTAGCCGCGGTTTAATACCCGGATGCCGCCATCTTCGCGAAGAGAATAGGTCGCCGTGACGCGGGTCAGGCCCCGCTCGAAGGAATGGTCGAGGCGGGCGATCTCATGCCAGGTGCCCAGATAACGGTTAATCTCGAAGTCTTCGACTGCCGTGATGCCATCCGGGGTCCGGATACAGCCGGTCAGCAGCAGAAGCAGCAGGGTCAGAAGACGTTTCATCGCTTTCAGTGCTCGCTGTAGCCGAGTACCACCAGCAGGCAGCTGCCGTCGGCAATGACGTTGATGCCGGCGTTGCGGCAGGCTTCCACTGCGGCCGGGCTTTCGGCGCCGGGCTGCATCCAGATGTTCTTGATCCCCTTGGCGATGGCGGCTTCAACCACTTTTTCCGTCACCTGCGGCGGTGTGATCATCGAGATGCTCTGCACCTCGGCGGGGAGTTCGGTGACCGAAGCTGCACAGGCAAGGCCCTCGATCTCCTTTTGGGCCGGATGGACCGGAATCGCCCTGCGCCCGCGCATCAGGTAGCAGCGCAGCACCTTGTTGCCATACTTGTCGCGATTTGGGGAAGCGCCGACCACGCCGAAGGCCGGGGATTCGAGGAAAGTCGCGATCTGTTGGTCGATGGTTGGATTCATTGAAATACTCCTTATCCGGGTAAAATGGTCAAGACCAAATCGAGCAGCGGGCCGGGATAGAGGCCCAGCAGCAGGGTGGCGGCCAAGCAGAAAGCCAGTACCCCGTGTTCTTCGAGGACACCGCGATGCAGGCACACTGCGCGCTCGTCGGCCATGAAGAGAACGATAATCGGTCGCAGGTAATAGGCGATAGAGAGGATCGAGGCCAGCACGCCGAGCAAGGCCAGGCCCAGGTAGCCTGCTTCGATGGCGGCATAGAAGACGCCGAACTTGCCGATGAAGCCGGCCGCAGGCGGTACTCCGGCCAACGACAAAAGGAAAAAGGCCAGCGCCGCGCTGCGCCGCGGGTGGTGATAACCAAGGCCGGCCAGGTCAGCGTACTCCTGCGGTTCCTGCCCCTGGATGGCGAAGGAGGTGATCACGCCGAAGGCGCCGAAGTTGGCGGCGGTGTAGACCACCAGGTAGAAGACCACCGCACTGAAGCCGGCGCTGCCTCCAGCGAGGAGAGCGATCAGCACATAGCCCATGTGAACGACCGACGAGTAGGCCAGCATGCGTTTGATGTTGGTCTGCCGCAGGGCGCAGAGGGAACCGACCAGCATGGAGAGGACCGCCAGCGCCCAGAGGACCGGGGCCAAATCGGCCAAGGACGGAGTCGGAATGCCCTGCATGACGACAATCAGGGCGGCCAGCAGCGAACCTTTGGCGCCGGTCGACAACAGGGCGGTGACAGGCGACGGAGCACCCTGGTAGACATCCGGGGTCCACAGGTGGAAGGGGACCAGTGAGGCTTTGAAGCCGATGGCGCACAGCAGCATCCCCCAGCCGAGCAGACCCAGGGGGCGCAGGCCCGATTCGGTGCCGAGTCCAGTCATCGCCTCAGGGAGATGGAAGGTGCCGGTGGCGGTGTAAATCAGGGCGATGCCGAAGGAAAGCAGGCCGGTAGCAACAATCCCCATGACCAGGTACTTGAGTCCGGCTTCGGTGCCAAAGGCGCAGTTTTTGTCGATGGCGATCAGGATGTAGAGGACCAGGGTGAAGGATTCAAGGCCGAGAAAGATCCCGATCAGTGAGGTGGCGGCGGAGAGCAGGCCCATGCCGGCGGCGGCAAAGAGGACCAGCGAGGTGTACTCACCGCCGGGGAAGTGGCGGTCCTCACCGTAGCGCAGCGAGAGGAGCAGGCACATCCCTGCCGACAGCGACCAGAGGACGGTGAAGAAGCGGGCGTAGGGGCCGCAGCTGAACATCCCTGAGACCTCGGCCAGAGGTGCCGGCCAGAAGGCGGCAGCGATCGCCGCCGAGACGGCCGTGACCACGCCGATCAGGATCAGTGGACGGCGGGCCGGTTTCCAGGCGCCGATCATGAGCACCGAGGTGGAGCCGAAAACCAGGATCAGCAGCGGCAGCAGGGAATAGAGTTCGAGTCCGCTCACGGCAGCCCTCCCTGTGCCAGCATTAGCCCCTCAACCAGCAGTCGCACCGGTTCCTGCAGCGGTTGCAGAAAGGGGCCGGGATAGAGGCCGAGCCAGAGCGTCACCAGGGCCAGCGGCGTCAGCGCCAGCAGCTCGCGCCAGGAGAGGTCGGGCCAGTTGCGCCCAGGTGGGCGGGTGCCCCAGAGCACTCCCTGGACCATGCGCAGGATGTAGGCGGCGGCGAAGACCACGCCGGGCAGGGCCAGGGCGCCCCAGAGCGGATTGCGCTGGAAGGTGCCGGCAAAGACCAGGATTTCGCCGCTGAAGTTGGCCAGTCCCGGCAGGCCGAGAGAGGCCAGCGAGAAGAAGAGGAAGAAAGCAGCCAGAATCGGGGTCTCCTGCCACAGACCACCGAGACGGTCGAGATCGCGGGTGCCGGTGCGGCGGCGGATCATCGAAACCAGGGCGAACAGGGCGCCGGTGGTGACGCCGTGCGCGGCCATTAACAGAATCGCTCCTTGCAGGGCGATCGTGGTGCCGGCAGCCATGCCGAGGAGGACCACGCCGAGGTGGGAAATGGAGGAGTAGGCAATCAGGCGCTTGATGTCGTTCTGGCGCCAGGCAATCCAGGCGGCATAGTAGATGCTGACCAGGGCCAGCGCCGCTAAAAGCGGCAGGCTGGCGGCAGCCGCCACGGGAAATAGGGGAAAGGCGAAGCGCAGAATGCCGAAGGCACCGGTTTTCAGCAGCAGGCCCGCCAGGTCGAGAGAGCCGGCGGTCGGCGCCACGGTGTGGGCGTCGGGGAGCCAGGTGTGCAGGGGGACGACCGGCAGCTTGACCAGAAAGGCGAGTATGAAGCCGGCATAGAGCCAGGGCTCCAGGGCGCCGAGCTGGGTCTGCTTGAGGGCTTCCAGGGCGAAGGTGTAGTCGCCGGTCTGCTGGCCGTGCAGCAGGTAGAGCCCGAGCATGGCCAGCAGCATCAGCAGGCTGCCGGTCAGGGTGAAGATGAAGAATTTAACCGCCGCGTAGACTCGTGGGCCGTGTCCCCAGACCCCGATCAGGAAAAACATCGGGATCAGCATCATCTCCCAGAACAGGTAGAAGAGGATCAGGTCACTGGCCAGAAAGACGCCGAGAATCCCCGATTCGAGCAGCAGCAGCAGGGAGTAGAAGAGGGCGGCGTGTTTCTTCTGGTGCCAGGAGATGATCGTTACGATCACCTGCAGAAAGCCGGTCAGCAGCACCATCAGCAGGGAGATGCCGTCCATGGCCAGAGTGAACCGGCAGCCGAAGCGCTCAATCCAGGCGGTATCCTCGAAGCCGTACCAGC
>NZ_JBFHGD010000038.1:0-20148 GCF_041583255.1 Trichloromonas sp.
ATTGGGTAGGAGGCGGGGTTGCCCCCGCCGTCCTCCCACACCACCGTGCGTACGGTTCCGTACACGGCGGTTCACGTGGCGTTCTGAAAGCGCCGGAGTTGGTCACTTAACGACACCAGCCCCGCTTTGTCGAAGTAAGATTTCCGGAATGCATTGTTCATGTGCGAGGCTCCTGAGTTCCACCAGGGGCCTCGCCCGTTTGTGGCCGATTTCCAGGCCACCTTTTCCGGTAATCCCCTCTGCATCAGTTTCCTGGCTCGGGTGAGGGATCGTTTCCACTGGCGCCATAGAATACAGCGTAGTTTGCGTCTGATCCAACCATCCAGATCCTCGAAGATCCCCTTGACCTCCGCCAGGCGGAAATAGGCGATCCATCCGCGAAGCTTCGGTTTGCTCTCCTCGATGACCTGACCCAGGTTTCTCCCCCTGCCTCGCCGAAAGATCTGGCGCAATCCAGCTTTGAGACGTTCTACCGAAGAAGCCGCGATTTTGATGCGCGGATTCTTGTGCCACGTCAGGCTGTAGCCCAAAAAGGTTCGGTTCCAGGGACGATCAACAGTGCTTTTGGCGACGTTGACCTTGAGCTTAAGCCGCCCTTCGAAAAACTGGGTCATCGAGGCCATCACTCGCTCGGCGGCTCGCCGACTTTGCACATAGACGTTGCAATCGTCAGCAAACCGGCAGAAGGCATGACCTCGTTTTTCCAGTTCCTTGTCCAGCTCATCAAGCAGAATATTTGACAGCAATGGAGAAAGCGGACCGCCTTGAGGCGTCCCTTCTGCTCGCTGCGAAACAATCCCGCCTTCGAGCATCCCGGCCTGCAGGTAGCGGCGAATAAGTCGCAACACCTGCCGGTCCTTGACCTTGCGGGCGATTCGCGACATCAGGATGTCGTGATTTACCCGGTCAAAGAATTTCTCCAGATCCACGTCCACCGCCCAGCGCCGTCCGCTGGCGACATGCCTGCGAGCAGCCTGAATGGCTTGGTGGGCACTCCGTCCAGGCCGAAACCCGTAAGAGTGATCGGAGAAATCCGGATCGAACAACGGCATCAGCACTTGATGCAGTGCCTGCTGGATGAGCCGGTCCATTACCGTGGGGATGCCGAGCATACGCACCCCGCCACCGGGCTTGGGGATTTCCACCTTACGCACCGGCTGGGGAATATACAGACCCTCCAGCAGTTCTTCTCTGATACGCGGCCAGCATTCCACCAGATGAGCTTTCAGCTCACCCACCGTCATCCCATCGATACCGGGAGCGCCCTTGTTGGACCTCACCCGATGATAGGCCGCCATCATGTTGTTGCGGCTGACAACATCCTCCATCAACCGCGTTTGCGCTTTCGTCCAGGACGATTCTTTCGTTGCCGTGACGTTTGACGCACCAATGGCGTACTCTCGCGACTTCCGGTCGCTACCCTCAGCTATGGCCTGGGGCATCTCAGCCCCAGCTTCTGCGTCTACATGCGTCATCGAAATTCAAGGCTCCTGTCCGACGCCTCGTGTTCGGTCCTTCACTGGGCGGTTACTCCAGCTACTATGACCTCGGCTGACTTCTACCAATCCATCCCGACGCCTTGCGACGCCGGTAGCACGAGGCAGACTGGCAGACCTCCCAGGGTAATGCGCGTGACCTTCCTCCCATATACCCGCCGCATATACAGCCCCAGCTTCCCGGATGACTATCGGGCTTTGAAGATATTTGCCTCCTCGCCCAGATGGGACTGCCTCGTATGCGATTCCTGTTCGTCGGGCCGGGATTTTGCCTGCGGCTTTCTTCAGATTCCACCTCGCGATGGACACCCTTGCCGTCCGGCTAACGGTTCCCGTCATCAGGGTCCGTAGAGGACTTTCACCTCCAAGCCTCCAGTTGGACACCACATCCAACCAGATGGCGCTTTCGCGCCACGCGCCATGCCTGGCGCACAAATAATAAATGCCTGTCCTCAACCGAAGACAGGCATCCAAATAAACGACTTTGGGACCAAGATTCTTCGGTAGCCCGACTACCCATTGCATGGGTTCATGGCTTTGCGTCACCGGATTGCTCCGGCTTTGCCCTTTCGGAAACTTGAAACCTCTTTATCTATTTATGAACAAAACATGATTCCATCTTAATATGAATAGCCCAAAGAATGGAAGAGCTTACCCTGTAGGGTATTTGTGTATTTTGAATACGTAAAACCCCCGTTTCTGCCTTGGGCAGAACTGGGGTCATCGGTCGACCCAATACTAAAAGCCCCCTCTCCAATAAATCACTACACATTGCAAAAGGGGTGATTTCTGATTCTTAGATGGGGTATTCCTGCAAACCCTGGGTCACAAGAAAATGCCTCGTCCAACCGGTCAAGGCATTTGTTTTTGCGGAGCGACTTTTCAGACCCGGAAAGTTACAACAGATTTCAGGAGTGGCAGTTGTCTAACTCTAAAATTGTAAACGTAGCGTTCTTCGGTCGTTTTTTCCACGCTGCCAAGACCGAAAAATCCGACAAAGTTTTCCATTGTGCGCAATGTGTAGCAGGAGCGAATGATTTCTTCTTGAGAAAAATATGAGCCGGATGATACCTCATTCAGGAGATCGGGAAAGGCCCGCAGAAAACAATCCTCGTAAAAGGTGTGGAATTTCCAGTCTTCGCCCTTTTTTGCCAACAAATAGAGAGTGAAAAGAAAAGATTGTTGAAAAAATTCGAACTCAGGATAACGGTCTCGATAGCCCCAATTAAATTCTTTGACGTAAGCGCGAAATAAACGAGGATAAATACCCGCCATGCCCTGTTCCGACAATAACCGGCGGCAGTCTCGACTGAGAATGAATTTGCCGCGATATTTTCGAATTAACCCCGCCAGTTCAGCAACTAACCGCGTGACGTGAAGATCGGTAAAATCATCCTCCATGTTAATATTTCCGTACTTTGTTTTGGTCTTATAGACCTCATCTCCCCAATAACTCAGGGCCGCCTCACGACAAAAATTTCGTGGCAGGTTGCCGGTTGCCGTTGGTTTCAGCCCTTGATCTCCGATTGCGTTCACCAGCAATTTGAATAAGGAGATGACTGGGGCTTCGGGATCAACGTCAAGTATTTCGGAAAAAGTTGCTATGGTTGGAGAATCAAAAGAAAAGTTGAGAAGCCGGTTCATTTGGCTCGGCGACAGACCAGAGAAATCTTCCAATGGCGCCTGGTTCCGTCTGTTCATGTGGCTGGAAATAACAGAGTTCACGTCGTCCAGAGACGCGAACTCTGCTCCCTTAAGCAACTGCTGGATTTCAGAAAGAACCTCCGCTGACCTGGATTTGGGAGTGTCTTTCTGCTGATCCCGGTCCATGCAGCATTTTTTGTATTTCAGCCCGCTGCCACAAGGGCAAGGAGCATTCCTGCCAGGCTCTGTCATGGTCACGAAATTTCCGATAGTGATATTACCTTTTCAGGAATCGATACACCTCTTTGCGGTGCCCGACATGGACAACCAGCACCACAAGAACATCATCCTCAATCTGATAGAGAATCCTATAATCACCGACTCGAACCCTATATATGGGAGGATCTTCCCCAGCAAGTTGTTTACTTCCCACAGGAACCGGATTCTCAGCCAGTGACAGCAAAGCCTGATCAAGTCTTTTCAGCAGGTTTCGATTGCTCTTGGCAACCTTGGCAAGTGCCTTATCTGCCGCCGGGGTCAATTCAATACGATAGACCACGGATTATAATCCTAATTTTTTTCGAACTTCTTCATAGGGAATCCGTTCGCCGCGAGATTCTGCGATGGCCTCCCGAGCCATTTTGATATCCAACTGATCTTCAAGCATCTCTAAAAGTCTGAGGTCGTCGATTGAAATTATGGCACCGACCTCCTTCCCGCGCTTGGTGAGAACAACACGTTCATGTGTATAGCGAGCCCTGTCAACGACCTCGCCCAAATTTTCCCGCGCATCCGATACGCCAATTCGAGTCATATAGCACCTTCCCTTCTACTGTACGAATTGTACAATCGGTACAGTCCCGGGTCAATCTCAAAATCAGGGTAAGGCTCACGTAGATTCATAATACCCCTCACCACGCCCCAGGATCAGAAGGATCATCATAAACCTTTTTGAAGCGGAGGTAACCATGGGAATGAGAGTTGGGTACGCACGGGTAAGTTCATCAGGACAGAAGTTGGAACTGCAACTGGATCGATTGGCCGATTGCGAACGCAGCTATCATGAGAAAGCATCGGCCGCTTCAGCAAAGAACCGTCCGGAACTGCAAAAAGCCTTAGATTTCGTCAGGGATGAGGATATTTTCGTCGTAACCAAACTTGACCGCTTGGCCAGATCGGTAGTCGACCTGGCGGGAATTGTTCTAAAACTCGAAGCCAAGAAAGTCGATTTGGTGGTTTTGGATCAGTGGATTGATACCACAACCATGTATGGTCGACTGCAATTCAATATTCTTGCAGCGATCGGAGAGTTCGAGCGGGAACTGATCAGGGAGCCATGGAAGGGCGAATCAAGGACATCGCTCGTGGTGTGAAATTTGGCGCCAAGCCGATACTTTCAAAGCAGGAGCTTGCGGAATTGCTAAGGGATTTCGAAGCACCCGGATGTAGCAAAACGGAGATTGCCGAGCATTACGGAATCAGTCGTTCATCGGTGTATCGATTGTATGTGGTGAGCCGCCGATCTCGTTCTCGAAGCTGTTCCAAGCGGACGTCAATGCATCGCGCCAGGTCCGGCTCGCCGCTCACAGAGCGGTGGCTGACTACTTGATTTTCAATAGTTTTGCCGGACGGGTGAAGATTTCCGGCCCGAAGCCGAGAGCCTTTTTCAACTCCAGATCACGGTCCCAAGGGTTTTCGATCCTGGCAATATGCCGCAAGCGGGCCCAGCCCAGGCGGAAGGGAAAGTACCAGGGCGAAACGAGGCGCACGCCAAACAGGCTGGTTTCGCCCAGAGGGAAGTCGGTGCCGTAGAGGAGCCGATCGTGAATCTCAGGATGATCAAGAACCTTGGGCAGGTACCAGAGCTTGTTGAGCTGGGTCAGGCTGGAGATATCCGCATAGAGGTTGGGGTATTCGGGAAACAGTCCGACTAGGCGTTCAAAATTGCTTTCGCTGTCGGTTTTACCGGTTGTGGCCACATGAGCGGCGATAACCGTCACCCCAAGTTCGAGGGGCAGTCGCAGCAGCATCGGGTCGCCCAGGTCATCATTGGCGCGGGAGAAAGAGCGTTCGGCGCCGGTGTGGACCAGCAGGGGCAGTTCCAACTCGATCAACTTGCTGTAGAAAGGTGTCAGTCGAAGATCAGAAGGGTCGATCTGCTGGATAGCGGGCAGCCACTTGATGAGTACCGCTCCATCGGCTTTGACCTGCTCCAGGCGCTGAAGGGCATCCTTGCGGTATGGGTTGATGCTGGCCCCGAAAAAGAGGTTGTCGTATTTGGCTGTTTCGCGGGAGACAAAATCGTTGGGGATGTACACCTCGGTGCGCTCCAGATCGAGTTCGCCAGCCTGGTTTACCACCCCGTCCAGGGCCAGGATCACCGCTCCGTCAACCTGCTGGGAGACCGCCAGTCTTTGCGAGGCCTTCTCAAAGGCAAGTTGGTCCCCATGCTCTTCCAGGTCTTTCTGGGTCAGGCCGAAGGCCTTGAGATAGATGTCATAACGCCAGTTGTTGCGTAGATCCGGCGAGACGTAGCAGTTGCTGCCCCCCGCCCCGATACCTGCGATGTGGGCGTGCATGTCGATAACCGGGGACTGGGATCGGGTCGGTTGGATTATCCGGGCCTCATCGAATTTAGGTTCCGCACAGGCTGCTAGGGACAGGACCAGGGTCAATAACAGGGCCTGGATATAGATCATGATTCACTCCCTAAAGAGGGCTTGCGAATTAATTTTACCTTGCTTTTGGGTGTTCGTTGGTTGGGAATTGTGGGTCATTCGGGCTAGAAATAGGGCATTTTTACAGATCCTGCTGAGAAAGAAACACCCGAAGGCCTAGAAACACTACAAGAAGGCGGACTGTTGCCCCCTCCTCTCGACATGGTCAGGCAGCATATCGAAACCCCACGGGACCAGCGCCTTGAGACCTTGTCTCACGGCCGTGATCAGGGCCTGACAGTGCGACTTTCAACCGGATAGATGACCAGGCGATCCCCGGGATGAAGCGTGCGATTGATATCGATGCGATTCCATATCAGGACCGCGGCCAAGGGAACGCCAAATTTCTCAGCAATAGTCGACAAGTTGTCGCCGGATTGAACGATGTAGATCCGCTTTTGTCTCTGCTGACTCCATTCCTGATGGATTTTGTTAAAACGTTCCTGAAACCCTAGGGGCGTGTTTTCGGGGACAGCCAGCGTATGAGTTCCTGCCGCCAGATAGTGCCCGCGCAGTTCCGGGTTCAATTCTTTGATCCGTTTGAAATCAGTCTGCGCTGCCTTCGCCACCACCGTCAGGCTTGTCTCCCCAGGACAGATCAATTCGACGGTGGCAAAGCGGGTGGGAGGATAATAGTCCCCCTCCTGAAGGTGGAAGCCGTAACGCTCCGGTTGCGTCAAAATCAGTTTGGCCGAAAGAACCCGAAACAAGTAACGCTGAGTTTCCTGCGGCAAGTAGAGCCGGTAGAAGTTGCTGACATCCTGAACCAGGATTTCCGCCTGCAGACCTTCCTCCCCCATGTTGTATGCTGCCGCCGCCAGACTCCAGGAACCAAACTTTTCGTATAGCTTGGCGAAATAAGCCATTGCCGCCCTGGTCGAAGCGGTCAGGTTTCTTCGCTGGTCAATAGATTCATTGATGGTCAAGCCATACCGGCGGCCTGTCTCCGGTAAAAATTGCCAGAATCCGATAGCGCCCTTGGGCGAGCCGACATGCGGCCTCAAGGCGCTTTCAGCCAGTGCGATATATTTCAAATCATCGGGCAGCCCGGCCTCAGACAGTAATGCTTCGATAACAGGCAAATAGCGGGTGGATCGCTTCAGCCATAAAACAGCCTGATCCCGGTCCCAGAGCGAAAGCATGAGTTCCTTTTCCATGCTTTCTCGCACCTCGGGATCGTCCAGCGGGACAGCCTCACCGCAAAAAAACAGTTTCTGCTCCAGACGGAGGCTTTCCAGCAATGTTGGAATCGTGCCTGCCTTGTCTGAAGCAAGCGCGGGCCCGCTAAAAAATAGGGTGGTCACTAGCCACACCCTGACACATAAGCGAAGGATCATGATTCTCCTCAATAACAGCAGTCCAGAAACAACATTAGGCCATGCCAAGTATACCCAGTCGGGGGCATAGGTCAAAAGCTGGGTTTTCCTCACTCATAGCTCATCCAAACCATCGGCGAGCATGCATAGGATCGGTTCAAAAAAGATATTCCTGCAAGAAAAATCCCCCTAACCCTTTGCGGGAGAGGAGGATTTAGTGCGTGATTGCATGCCTTTCAATACGTTATTGTCTGCAAAACAAAAATGTCAGAACTTGGCGTGCCCCGGCGTGCGGGGAAAGGGAATGACGTCGCGGATATTCTCCATGCCGGTGACGTACATCAGGAAGCGCTCGAAGCCGAGGCCGAAGCCGGCGTGGGGGCAGCTTCCCCAGCGGCGGATATCGAGGTACCAGGGGAGGCTCTCCGGGTCGATATGGAAGGCGGCCATGCGCTGCAGCAGCACGTCGAGACGATCCTCGCGCTGGCTGCCGCCGATGATCTCGCCCACCCGGGGCACCAGCAGGTCCATGGCCGCCACCGTCCTGCCGTCGTCGTTGAGGCGCATGTAGAAGGCCTTGATGGCCGCAGGGTAGTCGGTGACGAAGACCGGGCCGCCGACCACCTGCTCGGTCAGGTAGCGCTCGTGCTCCGACTGCAGATCGCAGCCCCACTGCACCGGGAATTCGAAACCCTGCCCGGACTGCTGCAGCCGCTCGACCGCCTCGGTGTAGCTCATGCGCTCGAAGCGGGCCTTGGCCAAGGCTTCGAGCTTGGCCAGCAGCCCCTTTTCCACCCGTTCGTCGAAAAAGGCCAGGTCCTCGCCGCAGTGTTCCAGGGCGTAGGTGACGAGGTAGCGGAGAAAATCCTCGGCCAGGGCGCAGTCGCCGGCCAGGTCGGTGAAGGCCATTTCCGGCTCGATCATCCAGAATTCGGCGGCGTGGCGGCTGGTATGGGAATTTTCGGCGCGAAAGGTGGGGCCGAAGGTATAAATGTCGGCAAAAGCGGTGGCGAACAGCTCCCCCTGCAGCTGGCCGCTGACGGTCAGACCGGCCTTCTCGCCGAAAAAGTCCTGCGACCAGTCGACCCGGCCCCCTGCCAGCGGCGGCTTGACCGGATCGAGGGTGGTCACCCGAAACATTTCACCGGCCCCTTCGCAGTCATTGGCGGTGATAATCGGCGTATGTACGTAAAGAAAGCCGCGCTCCTGGAAAAACCGGTGAACAGCGAACGAGAGGGCGCTGCGCATGCGAAAGACCGCGCCGAAGGTGTTGGAGCGCGGCCGCAGGTGGGCGATGCTGCGCAGGTATTCGAGGGTGTGGCGCTTCTTCTGCAGCGGGTAGTCCTCGTCGGCATCGCCGAGGATTCGCACCTGCTGGGCCTTGATCTCCCAGCGCTGCCCTGATGCCGGCGACGGTACCAGGGCCCCCTCGACCTCGATGCAGGCGCCGGTTCCGAGCCGGGAGGCGACATCGAAGCCATCCATCGCCGATTCCAGCACGATCTGGATCGAGGCGAAACAGGACCCGTCGTTAAGGGCGATAAAGGCGACCTCTTTGCCGCGCCGCACGGTGCGCACCCAGCCTTTGACGCAAAGGTGAATATACTCGCAACTTGACGCCAGGGCGTCCTTGATGCGAGTTCTCGGCAGTCCGGTCGTCATAAATGATACTCCTTTAGTCAGGCTACAATCCCGGCTCCAATTATGGCGAATCAACGCCACAAACGCAACAGCCTCCAGCTCTTTTCACCCCTCGACTCGCCAAATGTCATTAAGCAGTTACAATAAAGATGCCCATAGAGACCAACTGTCATCACCTCAGGTTGGCTGCCGGGCAACAACGAGGGAAAATCCAGCCTGGCGTTTTCAGGCTGATTGCTATGCCGAGGTTCCATTGATGGAGGCCCCATGGAAGTTAACGAATTACAACCTGGTGATCATTTTTACATGATGTACGAAACCGACGACGTTCTTTTCTATGTACTTGCAAACAACGTTGAAAAAGGTCGGCTAAAAATAACCTGCCGAGGCTGGTGCGTTGATTCGGCTGTCGTCTGGAGTTACTCGAACATGCGCCCCTTCAGTTTCGTTGGTCGAGGGAAGAAACGCTGGTGGTGGCGCGTATTGCCATGGCGGAACATTGTGGCGGTATACTCCCCCCCCCAGAACCTGCTGAACTCTGTATAATAACAGGAGGCAAACATCACCAGACCTTCTGTGCGATCGATCTGCGCGCCCCAAACCTCACCCTGAACAGAAGCCGAAAAAAAACCGGGTCTATTGTATCCCTCATACCAGGGAAGTCGTGGGCAAGGCCAACGTGGAGAGTCGCTAAACCACCTGCCTGCACGTCAAGGTCCGACGTGAGATCGTTGTCGACGAACTCGAGTCACCACGAAAAAAGGCGCCCCGTTTGCTGGGGCGCCCTTTCATCGCAGGGGAAACTGATTGCAAACCAGTCCCCTCCTAATTGTGTTCGCGTGTCTTGTGAAACTGCACCTCGGGCCACTGTTCGGCGGTATGCCCCAGGCGCCATTCGCTGGAAGCCAGGTAGGTCAGGTTGCCCTCGGCATCCAGCGCGAGGTTGCCCTGATTTTTCTTCTCGAAATCGGCCAGCTTCTTCTTGTCGCCGCACTCGATCCAGCGGGCGGTAGCGTAGTCGATCCCTTCGTAAAGGGCATCGACACTGTACTCGGTTTTCAGGCGCGAGATGATGACGTCGAACTGCAGCACACCGACGGCGCCGAGAATGTAATCCGAGTTGATCAGCGGCCGAAAGAGCTGCACCGCGCCCTCTTCGGCCAACTGGACCAGCCCCTTTTCCAGCTGCTTGACCTTGAGCGGATTTTTCAGCCGCACCCGGCGGAAATGCTCGGGGGCGAAGTTGGGGATCCCGGTGAACTTGAGCGGTTCCTTGTCGGTAAAGGTGTCGCCGATCTTGATGGTACCGTGGTTATGCACGCCGATGATGTCGCCGGGGTACGCCTCCTCGACGTTGGTGCGGTCCTGGGCCATGAAGATGGTGGCATTGGAGACGTTGATATCCTTGCCGATGCGGTGGTGGCGCAGCTTCATGCCCCGGGTGAACTTGCCGGAGCAGATGCGCATGAAGGCGATGCGGTCGCGGTGCATCGGGTCCATGTTCGCCTGGATCTTGAAGACGAAGCCGGAAAAAGTCTCTTCATAGGGTGAGACCTCGCGGCTGGCCGCCTCGCGGGCGCTCGGCCCGGGGGCCAGTTCGACAAAGGCGTCGAGCATCTCCTGCACACCGAAGTTGTTGACGGCGCTGCCGAAAAAGACCGGCGTCTGGTTCCCCTTGAGATACTCTTCGAGTTCGAAGGGATTGGCGGCGCCTTCGAGCAGTTCGATATCCTGGCGCAGTTCCTCGGCCTGGCTGCCGAGCAGTTCGTCGAGCCGCGGATCGTTCAGATCCTTGATCCGGATGCCGTCGTTCTTGCGGGTTTCCTGGCCGGGATTGAACAGGAAGAGTTCCTTGCGGTAGAGGTTATAGGTCCCCTTGAAGCGCTTGCCCATGCCGATCGGCCAGGACAGGGGCGCGCATTCGATCTGCAGGGTCTCCTCGATATCGGAAAGGATGTCGAGCGGTTCGCGCCCTTCGCGGTCGAGCTTGTTGATGAAGGTGATGATGGGGGTGTTGCGCATGCGGCAGACCTCCATCAGCTTGCGGGTCTGGGTCTCAACCCCCTTGGCACTGTCGATGACCATCAGCGCCGAGTCGACGGCAGTGAGCACCCGGTAGGTGTCTTCGGAAAAGTCCTGGTGGCCGGGGGTGTCGAGGAGGTTGACCTCGTAATCGCGGTAGTTGAACTTCATCACCGAAGAGGTGACCGAGATGCCGCGCTCCTGCTCCATCGCCATCCAGTCGCTGGTGGCATGGCGGGAAGCCTTGCGGGCCTTGACCGCACCGGCCATCTGGATGGCGCCGCCGAACAGCAGCAGTTTCTCGGTGAGGGTGGTTTTACCGGCATCGGGGTGGCTGATGATGCCGAAGGTGCGGCGACGATCGACTTCTTTCTGATTGTGTTTCTGCAAAACAAACTCCGTCTTCTATCCGTTGGGGCGCTGGGCACAAAAAAGCGGGCCGATCAGGCAGCCCGTACAAAGAGTGATAATACAACAAGAAACAGCTTCCCGTCAATTACGCAGAACCGTTCGCGACGCCAGATTAGCATTGACCAAGACAAGGGTCCGGCGCTACACTTCCGATATGCAGATGCCATCACGGGAGGGTCGCCATGGATGAAACGGTCTCACAGGAGCTGCCGGCACGTCTTGCCGGAATCCGCACCCGCAGAAGATTCCTCTGGTCGGTCTTCATCAGCTACATCCCGGCCATCTGGTTTGCCCTGAAAACCGGCGGCGACGGGTTGGCCCTGGTGGTCGGCATCCTCTGGCTGCTGATGGCATCGGCAGGAGGAATCCTGGTCAGCTTCGCCCGCTGCCCGCGCTGCGGCGACCGTTTTCACATGAAAGGGATTTCCACCTCCTGGGGCGGCCGCTGCGTCCACTGCAAACTCAGTCTTTCCAAAGCAAAATAGACTGAACAACCTGATGTCCTTCGGTCCGGATCGTGGTATAAAAGAGACCATACTCAGCAGACGGAGGAACCATCATGGCCATCCCGCGTTCAAGCGGCATTCTCCTGCACCCGACTTCCCTGCCCGGCCGCTTCGGCATCGGGGCCCTGGGCGCCGAAGCCTATGCCTTCGTCGATTTCCTGGCCGCCGCCGGACAATCCTGGTGGCAGATCCTGCCCCTGGGGCCCACCGGCTACGGCAATTCCCCCTACAGCGCCTATTCGGCCTTCGCCGGCAACCCCCTGCTGATCTGCCTTGAACGGCTGGTCGAGGCCGGCGACCTCGACCCTGTCGACATCGAGGGGATATCGATGGCCGAAGGCGAAGCCCACTACGGCTTCGCCCAGGGCCTCAAGGAGCGCCTGCTGCACAAGGCCAGCCGCCGCTTCTGGAACGAAACCGACGCCGCGCGCCTGCAGGCCTTCGACACCTTCTGCTTTGAGCAGGCCTTCTGGCTCAATGACTATGCCATCTTCCAGGCCCTGCGCCGGCACTTCAAAGACGCCTCCTGGGATCGCTGGCCCGCGCCGATCCGCCGCCGCGAGCAGAGCGCCCTGCACCGGTACGGAACCGAACTGGCCGAGGCGATCCGCTACCACAAGTACGTCCAGTTCATCTTTTTCGGACAATGGGCAATCCTCAAGGACTACGCCAACCGGCGCGGCATCGGCATCATCGGCGACATTCCGATTTTCGTTGCCTACGATTCCGCCGACGCCTGGTCTAATCCGCAGCTGTTTCATCTCGACGAAGAAGGGCAACCGACCGTGGTCGCCGGAGTGCCGCCCGACTATTTCAGCGAAACCGGCCAGCGCTGGGGCAACCCGCTGTACCGCTGGGAGCGGATGGCCCAGGACGGTTTCTCCTGGTGGCTGGCCCGGTTCCGCGCCAACCTGAAGCTGACCGACCTGGTGCGCATCGACCATTTCCGCGGCTTCGAAGCCTGCTGGACCATCGACGCCGACGAGCCGACCGCCATCAACGGCCACTGGGTGCCGGTCCCCGGCGCGGCCCTGTTCCACCGCCTGCAGCAGGAATTCGGCCGCGACCTGCCGCTGATTGCCGAAGACCTCGGATTAATCACCCCCGAGGTCGACGCCCTGCGCGAGAGCTTCGGCCTGCCCGGCATGAAAATCCTGCAGTTCGCCTTCGGCGATTCGGCCGAAAACCCCTACCTGCCCCACAACCTGACCCGCGACTGCGTGGTCTACACCGGCACTCACGATAACAACACCAGTCTCGGCTGGTGGCAGTCCCTGAAAAAAACCGAGCAGAGCCGGGTCAGAGACTACCTCGGCCACAACGGCCGGGACATGCCGATGGACCTGGTCCGTCTGGCCATGGCCAGTGTCGCCAGGCTCAGCGTCTTTCCCCTGCAGGACGTCCTCGGCCTCGATGGCGAAGGACGCATGAATATCCCGGGAAAACCATCGGGCAACTGGGGCTGGCGCTTTCACCCCGGCGCCCTTGACGACAAGGCGGCCGGCAGAATGGCTGAACTGGCCACCCTCTACGGGCGCAACCGGCAACGGCACTTCGCCGATTGACAGGTCCTGGCCCTAAACGCTACACTGTTTCTTTTTTTCGCCCGCTCCGAGACGGCTCACAGGCCGGTCGTCGAGGCAAATTGCCGTTTGAAAGGACCTCGTTTGAACCCGGCCCAGACCCTGCACCTGACCAACCTGCTCTTTTTCGCGTTCATCGCCAACCTCCCGCTGGGATACCTGAGAGAATCGACCCGCAAGTATTCCCTGCGATGGTTCCTCTATATCCACATTTCCATCCCCTTCATCCTGGCCATGCGCATCAGCTACGAATTCAGCTGGGAGGCCGTCCCCTTTACCATTATCTGCGCCGTCGCCGGGCAACTGCTGGGCGGCAGCCTCAAACGTCGCCGCAAGCCATGAGTCGGGAGCGCCGGCCGAAAATGAAAAAGGCCGCCACTATGGGCAGCCTGATCAGCGACATGCTGCAGAAGCGGGGCCTCGAAGACAAGGTCCGGGAATACCGAACCTGGCAGATCTGGGATGAAACGGTCGGCCCGCAGATCGCGGCCCGGGCGCGGCCGGTGCGCATCCGCGAGGGGGTATTGGAAATCCGCGTCGACCAGGCGGTCTGGATGCAAACGCTGCAGCTGATGAAGCCGAAAATCCTCGTCCGCCTGAATGAACGGCTCGGTGGCGCCATCCTCAAGGACCTCTTTCTGCGCCAGGGCAAAATCACGCCCCCCCCGGTGCTGCCGCCACCGCCGAAACCACCGGTGTGGCTCACCCAGCCCCTCAGCGACGCCGACAAGGCCGAAATCGAAACCGCCCTCGGCAGCCTCGACGATCCCGAGCTGAAAGAACGCCTGCGCCGCATCCTGACCCTGCAAAAGCAGGTGGCCAGAAGCAAGGGACAGTGATTGGCGACTCGTCACTCGTTACTGATTACAGGCCCCTCCCCCTCCCCGTAAATGGCCATTATCTCGGCCGTGTAATCCTCCCCGTCATACACATACAGCGGCGTTTCCACGCGCATCCCGGGACGGCCGTTGCGGCGCCCTTCGACCAGCACCATGCGGGCCTCTTCCCCCTGCCGTGAATGCACGCAGCGCAGCCGTTTCGGTTCGACCCGCTGTCGCGCCATCGCCGCCAGCAGCTCGGCCAGCCGCTCGGCCAGGTAGATGATGTAAAAGCGCCCCCCCTGTTTGAGCAGGTAGGCCGCGGCGGCCAGGAAATCGTCCAGCCCGCCGGCCAGTTCATGGCGGGCGGCGGCCCGCTCGGCCACCGGCGCCGTCCGGCCGCTGCCGCCCCGACGATAGGGCGGATTGCTCAGCACCACCTCAAAGGATTGCGGCTCGAGGCAGCCGCGCAGCTCGCGCAAATCCCCCTCGACAATCGTCACCCGCTCCTGCAGTCCGTTAAGCACCAGGCTGCGCCGGGCCCGATCGGCCAGCTCCGGCTGAATTTCGACGCCGGTGATGCGGGCGGCTTCAGTGCGCCGCGCCAGCAGCAGAGGGATCACTCCCGAACCGGTGCCGAGGTCGGCCACCGACTCGCCGACACCGACCCTGGCGAAACCGCACAGCAGCACGGGATCGAGGGAAAAGCGGTAGCCGTCCTTCTTCTGAATGATTTTCAGGCCGCCGGAACGCAGATCATCCAGGGTTTCATCCGGGCCGATCAGGCTGTCGTTCATGGTGTTCACCTGAGCTGAATGCCGTACTGCTGCAAGAGCCGCAACCGCAAACGGTTGGCCAGCTGGGCCGTGCCGGGATCGCCAAAGGCCAGAAAACTGCGGTAGTTGAAAATCGCCTTGTCGCGGTCACCAAGCTGCTCGTAAACCCGGCCGAGGTTGTACCAGGGCATCGGGTTGTCGAAATTGCGTGCCGCCTTATGAAAATACTCAAGCGACTTTTCCAGCTGGCCGAGCTGCAGATAGGCGCCGCCGAGGTTGTTGAGGGCGCTGGTCGACTCGGGCGCGACCCGCACCGCCTGGCTCCAGAGCGAAAGCGGCGTGGCCCACACCCGGTTCTGCTGCCAGGTGAGCAGGCCGCAGGCGAGCAGTCCCAGGGCCATGACCTGCATCGGCAGGAAGTTCCTGCGCGGACACCAGCGCTCGACCACCAGTCCGGTCAGCAGCGCCAGCCCCAGGGTGGGGGTGTACAGGTAGCGGTCGGCGGCAAAGTACGACAGCGGCCAGAGATTGGAGGTCGGCAGCCAGAACAGGCCGATCCAGAGCAGGGCGAAGAAGGCCGGCGGCCAGCGCCGCCAGGTACGCCAGAGCAGCAGGCCGTAGACAACCAGAATCGCCAGGGCCGCCAGCACCCAGGGATCGAGCCAGCCGGAAGGCGCCGGATAGACGTACTCGGGGGCCAGCTGCAGCGGCCACACCAGCTTGCCGACCATGAAAGCGAGCGACTTCAGCACCATGAGGAAATAGGGGGCGACGCTCCCCGGCTCGAGGTAGACCGTCATCTTGGCCAGCACCCGGGTCATTTCCAACTGATGGAACGCCATGCCGCCGGCCAGCAGGTACCAACCGAAAAACCCCGCGCAAGCAATGACCGCAGCGGCGCCAAGCCACTTCGGAAAGCGCAGCAGCAGACGCGACTGCGGCGCAAGGAAGGCAAGCTCGTAGCCCAGCCACAGCAGCGGCAGCACCAGCACGTTCTCCTTGGCCGTCCAGCCCACCAGGGCAAGCCCCACGGCCGCAGCCAGCCAGACCAGACGCCGCCCTTCGGGTCGCACGGTCCGCAGATAGGCCAGGGTCGCCAGCAGGATGCAGGCCAGCGCCAGGCTGTCCTTGCGATGGGAGATGTTGGCCACCACCTCGACCTGCACCGGGTGAACGAGAAAGAGCAGCGCCGCACTCCAGGCCACGAAGCGGCCGGCACCGAGTCGAGCGGCCAGCACAAAGAGCAGCCAGGCGTTGAGCGCGTGCCAGAAGATGTTCTGCACATGCCAGCCGGCGGGCTCAAGCCCGAACAGGGCATGATCGAGCAGAAAGGTCAGCTCGCGCAGTGGTCGGCCCGGATAGGAGTCGGCCAGGAACCCGGACAGCGACTGCACATCCGGGTTGTTGACGATCACCGGGAAGTCATCGAGGATCCAGGCATGGCCGAAGCTGCCTGCATAGAGGGCGAAGGCGGCGGATAGCAGAACGACGAGAGAAGAAAGCACCTGTCTATGTTTTACTAAAACACCAACCCACAAACCCAAATAGCCATTCGCCATCTAAAAACCCTTCCTCGACTGATGCTCCAAGCGAATCAGCAATGCATTGGCTTGATCTTTGAACTTCGCGTCATCAATTCTTATGAATTCCCTATAATGCTGCGCAGCTTGTGAAGAAAGGCCAACTCGCTCGAAAATCATCCCCAAATTATAGTGTGCCGTAGCATTTCTTGGGTTGACCGCGATTGCCTTAATATAATAATCACGAGACTTGAGCAAATCACCTTGCAACAAAAAAACATTTCCTAAATTATTTAAGGCAAAGGCAGAGTCTGGGCTCACCATATGAGCTTGGGTCCAAAGAGTCTCGGGATTTTTCCAAACTTGATTCTGCTGCCACGTCAAAAGAACCAAAACCACAACAAGAACAAAAAGGAGCACGGTGCGAACAGCAGTCAGCACAACAACCCGCTGAAGAAAAAGACCAAACAAAATACAGAAACCAATTATCGGCGCATATAAATAACGATCTGCCGCCAAATAGGACAATGGCCAGAGATTGGCCACGGGAATAAAGAAGGCACCGGCCCAAACCAACCCCAAGAAAACAATGGGACACCGCTTAGCAGATAGCCACAAACCGAATCCATAGGCTCCCAGGATTAAAAAAGCGAAAACCACCCATGGGTCAAACCAACTGGCGGGGATTGAATACGTATATTCAAGGGCCAAATCAGCAGGAAAAACAACTTTGCCAAGCATAACCATCCAGGACTTTAAAACCATCCGATAATAGAGCTCCAACGTTGCTCCATCAAAATAATTGGCCTTACTTTGCAATAACCCACTTATAGCATCATGAAAAGTTGATTTTTTGAAATACCAGAAAAGCCCCCCGAACAGGGCACAGGGTGCGGCCACAATACCAAGCAACCGCTTTTTCAATAAGACTCGCTGAGATCCGGCGACAAAAGCATATTCGTAGGCCAAAAGAACCAAGGGCAACACAACCACATTTTGTTTAGCCGACAATGCGGCCAGCCAGGCCCCTAATGCCCCCAAAGCCCAAGCCAACCGATGTCTGACACTTGTACACGCTTCCATATGGCAAAGAATTGCGACCAGAGCAAAGCAAACAGCCAAGCTATCCTTACGGTGGGAAATATTCGCAACCACCTCAACTTGAATCGGATGAACCAGAAAAAGTAAAGAAGCCGACCACGCAGCCCAAACCCCAACTCGGAGTCGACAGAGCACAACAAAGACCAGGGCCGCATTCATGCCATGCCAAAAGATATTCTGAATATGCCAACCGACCGGCTTCAGCCCAAACAAGGCATGATCAACAAGATAGGTCAGTTCTCTCAGGGGGCGTCCGGGATAGCTGTTAACAAAAAAATCGGCAAGAGAACGGATATCCGGATTGTCAACCACAACCGGAAAATCATCGTATGTCCAGGCGTTACCAAAGGTATTGGCATATAAAACAAAAGCACCGACCATAAGTAATATAGCCGGGAGCAAATACTTTGTTTTATATGTCTTTTCTAGCGAAGTCTGCATCCGACCAAAGCTGCTCGAAATCAGGGCCTTATCCTTCCAGACAGTAATGATACCGCCGCCTGCGCCTCACGGTTTTGCGGATCAATAGCCAGATAATGGCGATAATGTTCTAAGCATTCAGCAATACGACCAAGCCGAATACTTGAACGTCCAAGGGCCAACAACGCCATGCTCCTTGAGGAATCTTCTTCGAGGGCGCGTCTTGCCCGGTCATACATGGTTTCGTAGGCCTGTACCGAGGGCAACTGCAGAGATTCCCAGTAGGCTCGAAACCTTTCTTGCCGTCGAACAAAGACCAAGGCAACATCATCACTGTAGACTAACGCCCACCCCGGACTGCTTACTAATCCATCGATTAAGTTAAGTGGGGCCCCAGTGTCGTAGTAATCGGTACGGGTCAATACAGTATTGACGTCATAATCATCGAGAGCCTTGGACCAGTTCGGCCAGCGGTTGTCAATCTCGGAAGAGGCGTTGAAGGTCTCCAGACTATCGGTTCGCCCATCGACAAAAACCAGGTAATCAGGATAAAGCTGCCACATCAGGTAGCCCCCCCAATCATAAGAGTTATAAAGATTGGCGGGCAACTTATGCTTCTGTAAAAATGCGGTCGCACCTACAGGAAACTCGCTCTCTTTGAGCCCAACACCTAAAACCCCAGCAGCCCCCCAATAGAGAAGCATACCTGCCAGCACCAGCAGCGTACCCCCTCGAAGCAAAGGACGAAGGGCCGGCCGGGAAAAGTAAGGAACCCCCTGCTGTACCGCCAGCGGCAGAAAATATCCGGCCAAAAGCGCCACCAGGGTGGTATGACGGATCATGCTCAGCCCCATGTAGAGAAAGGCGAGAAAGTAGATCCCTTCTACCGGGTCGAGCCGACGCAGGCGCAGCAGCACCAGCAAGCCCCACACCGACATAACCAGGTAAAAGAGCGGCACCTGCTCAAAGGTCGGCGGCAACCATTCCATGTTCCACAGCTGCCCGGGGTTGTCGACGGCGTGCAGGTTGATGTTCCCCAGCAGAACCATGGGAATGCGGTAACCGTAGGGATTGACGAAGGAGGCGCCGAGCACCAGCAGACCGACTCCGGCCAGCTGAACGAGGGCCAGGGCGGTCGTCTGCCGGCGCAGATAACGGACCAATTCCCCCAGCCAGAACAGGCCGATCAGCACGAAGCCGAAGACGCAGGCGGCATGCAGGTTGGCCCAGGCCAGCATTATCGGCACCAGCCACAGCCAGGCCCGCAGGCCCCGCTGCCGGCCGACAAAGAGCAGGTGGATGGTCAAAAGCGACAGCAGAAAAGTCCACAACTGCGGTCGCACCAGCCAGGACGGCTCGGACGCCAGCAGGCACAGGGACAGAACCGGCAGCAGGATCGCCGGCTCGACCGGCCGCAGCCGGTTCCAGCGGTACAGCAGCAGGCCGCAGGCGGCGATGACCAGCGGCTTGAGCAGGCC
Organism: Trichloromonas sp.; assembly: GCF_041583255.1. NCBI lineage: Bacteria > Pseudomonadati > Thermodesulfobacteriota > Desulfuromonadia > Desulfuromonadales > Trichloromonadaceae > Trichloromonas > Trichloromonas sp. Next base: position 19,450 of record NZ_JBFHGD010000038.1, read on the forward strand.
AAGCAGGCCGTAGCCGCCCAGCGAATAGAGCGCATAGAAAATCAGGTCGGAGAGCCAGCAGTGCTCGAGGCGAAAGACATCCTTGGCGATACTGAACAGGTCGGTGTAGATGAAAGCGCCGGTCTGCCAGATGTACTTGCCCGACTGCAACTGCCAGAAGGTGTCGAAGGCCTCGATGGGGCGCAGGGCAAGGAGAGCCAATGTAACAAGACAGAGCATTTCCATCAGGCTTATATTTCGTCCGGATTTCGGCATGATCTAAGAAATCGCGTCCAGTCTGGCGGGGACCGGAGGCTTAAACACGATGGCCTGGCCAGTCGGAAGACATATGGGAACAGCGCCCTGGCTAGAAAAATACTCATCGACAGCTTGCCGTGCACCGGGGCAGGTGGGAAAACCGTAATCATCAAAAACCATGAACCCGCCTTCTACCAGGCGGGGAAAAATAAAGTCGCAGCAGTCCATGACCGATTGATAGATATCGACATCAATGTGGGCGAAACAAATCTGCGCCGATTCATGGCTGGCAAAGGTATCAGGAATGAACCCAGGCTCGTACTTTACAAACGACCTCTCTCCGACGACCTTTTTGACGGCTGTAAGATTGGTATTGGAGAAATCGCCCTTGTTGTGAAAATCCTTGACCGTATCCGTTTCTGGCATGCCTGAGAAAGTGTCAAATAGACGCAGGGGCTTGCC